>JAZQEQ010000285.1:0-3865 GCA_045539055.1 Oscillospiraceae bacterium
CCTTTTCAATAAAAAATCTGTTACAAGGACGGTGTATAAATCATATATGTACTTGTAGGGAATAAAGGCACTATAACACACATAAGGCAACATAGTTTGTTGTGCAACAGCAAAAGCGTAATTACCATTTTTATAATCTAACTTTACCTTTTGCATAGCATTGTGAAAATCTGTTTTGTAATTAATTCCAGAAAAGTCATATTTGCGCACGGGTATAGTAAGACACAACAAAATGTACTTCTGTATATCATTCTTATCGACACTTTCGATTAAAGGATGAGTATACTCTGGATCATTCAGGAAAAATTTATAATTATCGATATAGGGTACATAATATCCGGCTATTAATCCTGCTAGCTTAGCAAGACTTATCATTGATTTATTATATGAGAAACATTGGCGAGCATCTCCAATATAGTATTGGGAATCATCATCTAAACGTTCGTCAAGGTTTTTTCGCATTATATCTAAATTTTCCTCAAAAGTCATAGTTATCACCTCGTTGGTAATAGTGTACCACATACGTAAGCAAAAATCAAATACCAAAAAATGTATCAGATTTTTCGTAACTTTTTATTCAGTTACAAATCAGCAAAAATGTGATAGTATAATATTGCCGGCAAAGAGTAACAGACGAAAGGATGATAACTATGCAACCAGACAAATATGTTCCACCTGGCTCAAAGAACGATACGCATGATATGGTGAATTGGTTATTAGCCCATAACAGCTGCATGGTAAATAACAGCCACCTGTATGTAGATAACGGAGAAGAAAGATATTACAGACTTCTTGCACGAGGAGATATACCACCATGGATATTATCTCAGATGGACAGTTCAGCTGATATCCCGCCATCGGTTATAACCGATGCCATAAAACGGATTTTATGGCATCCCGGTATTCGGGTAAATTATTCTGAGGCTCTCAAGCAAACTCAGTTTCTGTTGAACGTGAGAAATGGTGTATACAATATCGAGGACGGCAGCTTCGCCACTGGTGAAGCTGCGAAAAAGCTCGCAAAAGACAGTTATTTCACATACTGTCTGCAATTCAGCTACATTGAGAATGCCTCTCTCGACAATGCTCCTGCATTCAGACAATTTCTTGAGACCTCACTGGAGGCTGATGAAGCCCCTGACAAACGGACTCTGCTGCTGGAGATCATAGGCATCTGCATCTCCTCGGTGCAGATAGCGAGGAAGTTCTACTTCTTCGTGGGAGCTACTAAAAGCGGCAAGTCGGTCATTGCAGACCTCTTGCAGGAGATAATAGCTCCGCCGGTTGCGGTAACGACTTTCGGATTGAACCAGCTGAGCGGCAGGTTCAATGTTCAGCATCTGGAGTATTCCAGACTGAACCTCTGCCGAGAGCTTACCGCAGGCAAGGTCACAGGAACAGATACGCTCAAAATGCTTGTATCGGACGAGCCGTTGTTTGTTGAGGGCAAGGGCAAGGAAGGCTATGTGGCGCATATCCACACAAAGCTGCTTACCTGTGCAAATCAGATGCCAAATTTCGGTGAGATGGACGCAGCAGGTAACAAGTCTATGACCGATAGAATGGTGGTTTTGAGGTTCAATCGTACCATCAGCGAGGAGCAGATGGACAGGCACCTGCTGGACAAGCTGCTTGATGAGAGGGATATAATCTTCTCTATGGCAGTAGACGCTCTGAAAGCTCTTCATGACAGGGATTATATCTTTACTGTCCCTGCTGATACCAAGGAGCTTATGGAGAGCTATCTTCAGGAGAGCCGCTCGCTGGAGCTGTTCCTTGAGGAAAGATGTGAGCTGACGGGAAAGGTACATTTATCAACCTTTATATCAGCTTACAAGGAATTCTGTGCGGAGAATGCACTGTCCCCGTACAAGAATAAGGAAATCAGTGCGTATATAGTCAATTGCTATCCTGCTGTACGCAAGGAGAAGTTCCGCCTCAACGGGAAAAATCTCTGGGGCTGGAATGGTATCAGCATAAAGCAGGTAGAGTTTGGCACAGATAAGGAGGACAACAATGAACAAAAAATTAATTAAGAATAACAATTCGGAATTACTTTCAGGCAAGATTCCGAATCGTAATACCGACGAAGGTACTACATCACCTGAAAGCTATAATACACCTATCAGCTTTAAGGTGACGTCAAGCCAGAAAGCATATCTGGAAAGCGAAGCCCAAAAACGTGGTATCACCACTTCGGTGTATGCGAGAGAGCGGCTGTTTCAGCCGCCGCATCAGGACATAGTAATTGCAGAGGGAGGTGATATCCTGCAAAAAATGGCTCTGATCTATAACTATCTTCAGTATATACGGGAGATACTTAACAGTAAATCCTTTTCTCAGCAAGATGTTATGGGCTGCCTGAACAGTACACTTCTGAAGCTGGATCAGGTTACCGTCTGCCATACTGATATCATCGAAAAGATATCTTATATATTCAATGCCATTGACGCGATCAAGGAGAGATTTATAGAGCAGGCAGAAAACGCAGAGGATACCACGGAATACGCTGAGGATTCCATCACCGACTATGAGGAAGGCGGTGATGAGTAATGGCGATCCTGAAATCTATAGGTATGAGATCCACTGATTTATCCGTACTGGATAAGATCGACAAGTATATATCCGATCCATCAAAAACCCAGCCTGACGGCGTGGGTGGTTATGGATGTCCGCCTGACCTGTGGAAAGACTGCAATCGTGCGGCAAAGCGGTATTATCGCAAGATATACAAGCGGCAATGCAGGCAAATTGTAATAGGCTTTGACCCCCATGATAAAGCGGATGTGAAAAAAGCTTATAAAGTTGCCCATGAGATCTGCGGTTTTTTCGAGGGCTATTATGTGAAGTTTGCTGTTCACACAAATACCCAACACATTCATATACACTTGATAATAGGTAATACATCATATATTACCGGAAAACAACTTGATATGTCCAAAAAAGATCTTTCGGACTTCAAGAAATACTGTTCAGATGTCCTGAAACGGCATGGCTGTGGTGGCATCAGGATGAACAGCTATAATCAATTTAACGGTGATATTTCCGGGTCTGAAGATATCGACCAGTTTGAGATCGACAGCAGCAAGTACATCGACAATGTGGCTGAAACCCTTTGCGAGCCTATGAAGCCCGTAGTAAGTCTTGGAAGCTATTGTGAGGAACCGCAGCAGGTAGTTCAGTTTATCACTAAAAACTATAACACTTATTATTTAGCCCCAAGGGAATATATCCAGAACCAGCAGGTGGTGACACAGCCACGCTATCAGGGTAATTACCGTTCCAAGAATGGGAATATGGGGCCTGCATCAGCACCTCCCCCTGCACTGCCAGCATTACCTGCGGCACCACCACAGATACAGCCAACAGCTTCTGTTCCACAGCTTACCGCTCCATATAGAGTGGATGTAATGCTTGATGCAGGACTAGGTTGTGTCGAACACAGGACTTTTGCCACTGCCGATGCAGCAGCTGATTTCATGAACGACTGCGCAATGCCGTTTGATCATCATTTTATGGTCAATGGCAGATTAAATCCTTTTGTACCGCAGGTTGCGGACAGAACAATTATCGTCCCGCTAGGACAGAGTTGATCTCTTTGGAACGTCTGGAACAAATGGAACGGAAGGAGCTGATACTATTATACCGCTGCCGATCAAATCCCGATCATCAATGATATATTATTGAACTGAGCAGCACAAATTCAATAATCTGGAGGTAAACACTATGGCAACAAATGAATGCTTTACAATCGAACGGTCTGAACTGACCAACGGTAATTTCGAGTGCGTCAGACAGACGGAGGGGACGGAGGATGTATCTCCTCCTGAATCTCCACCCGAGGTTACCATTGCAATTCTTCTGG
>JAZQEQ010000286.1:0-3122 GCA_045539055.1 Oscillospiraceae bacterium
CCGTCCCGCGATGACGATCGATCTTACCTCGGACGCTTTTACCGCCCAGTAAATAATGGAGAATTATTATGATCTTAACTGATTTAGACAGATTTCAGCAGATAGTGATACAGGTGCACGACAACCCCGATGCGGACGCAGTTGGCTCGGGCTATGCGCTGTACAGGTATTTTCAGAGCCGTGGCAAGGATGTAAGACTGGTGTACGGCGGCAGGAATGTCATCACAAAGAGCAACATGAAGCTGCTGGTTTCCGAGCTTGATATACCGCTGGAATACATAAAGGAGCTTTCTGCTCCCGAGCTGCTGCTGACAGTTGACTGTCAGTATGGCGAGGGCAACGTGCAGCGTTTTGAGGCGCAGAATATCGCGATGATAGATCACCATGCGACAGGCAGAGCGTCCGATGATATGGCTGAGATACGCAGCCATCTTGTGAGCTGTGCGACTATATGCTATTCCATGCTGAATGCAGTGGGCTTCGATGTGAACGAGGATCCCGATATTGCGACCGCGCTTTATTACGGTCTTTACATGGACAGCAACCAGCTCTCCGAGGTAAATCATCCTCTTGACCGTGACATGATAGATTTTCTTGAGTATGACAAGGGCTTTATAGCAAGGCTGAAGTATGCAAATTTCAGCATCGCGGAGCTTGAAACGGCAGGAATCGCGATAACAAACAACAACTACATAGAAAAATACCGTGCGGCTATCGTAAGCTCAGAGCCGTGCGACCCGAATATCCTTGGCGTTATCAGTGATTTTGTGATACAGGTGGACAGCATCGATGCGTGTGTTGTTTACAACGAGTGTCCGGGTGGCTACAAGCTGTCGGTCAGAAGCTGTGCGCTGGACGTTGCGGCAAACGAGCTTGCGGACTTCGTTTCGCGCGGAATAGGCAACGGCGGCGGTCACTTCACAAAGGCGGGTGGATTTATCAGCCGTGACAAGTTTGTTGAGGCTTATCCCGACGATGATATCGAGAGCTATTTCAGAAAAAGGCTCAAGGAATACTACGAGGGCTACGATACCGTAAGCTATACCGATGACCAAGGCGACATCACAAAGCTTCAGCGTTACCGCAAAAAGCGCGGCGAGTACGGCTATATCATTTCTACCGATATATTCCCCGAGGGCACGGAGCTTAAGCTTCGCACTCTGGAGGGCGATGTCATGGCTACCGCGTCTGACGATATCTGCATCATGATAGGCGTCAGCGGCGAGGCTTATCTCGCGGAGCGCGATGTGCTGTATGCGCGCTATACAGTGACGGACGAGCCTTTCGTAAAGGAGTTTGAGTATGCTCCCTGTGCTATCAACATGAGCGGCGGCGCGTCTGTCCAGCTTATGCAGTATGCTAAAAAGTGCATTTCGGGCGAGGGCGCAGTGATACACGCAAGACCGCTCGAAAAGTACACCAAGGTATTTACGCGCTGGGACTATGAAACATACATGACGGGCGACAAGGGCGATATGCTGTGCTATGCAAACGGCGAGGAACGCGATGTTTATGTCGTGAAGCAGGAGATATTCGCGCTTACCTATGACAAGGCTGAATAAAAAACAACGGCTGTACCAAATAGTACAGCCGTATTTTTATGCCATCTGTGGGGGGATCTCGGGAGGAGTCATGCCCTCAAAGCCGTCGGGTGGAGTCGTGCCGCCGAAGTTGTCGGGAGGAGCCATATCACCGAAATCATCGGGGCGCGCCATGTTTCCGTGACCGCCCATACCACCGCCGAAGCCCTGCGCGCCGTAGATAAGGTCATCAAGCGTAAATTCGGTAGCCTTTTCGCCGCAGTAGAGGGTGTAGCTTCCGCCCTGCTGCATCTCTGGGCAGGTCAAAGCGAGCGAGGAGAATTCCTTGTCCGCGGTCCAGCTGAGAAGCTCCTTGCCGCTTGCGTCACAAAGCCTTACTACAGTGCCTGCTGCCTGCTGACCGACGTTCAGAAGTGCTGCGCCCTGATTTTCTGCGCTTGTAAAGCCCATTGCCATCTGCTGCGTGCCTGCCGCGAGGAACGTGCCGCCTGTAACAGCAGCGCCGCTGCCGTAGTCAAGCGCACTGTTTCCGCTGCTTGTAGGACCTGAGATATAGGTCGTGCCGCCGCTTACGTTGATCGTGCCGTTTGAGTCGATGCCGTCGCCGCCTGCGTTTACCTTGAGCGTGCCGCCCGAGATGTTGATATAGCTGTCCGAGCCCTGTCCGAACATATCTCCGCCGCGGTGGCCGCCAAAGCCGCTCTCGTCATTGCCGCCTGCGGCATTGAGACCGTCATCGCTTGAAGTGAGCGTGATATCTCCGCCGCTGATGTCGATACTGAGCGCCTCAAGACCCTCGTAGCTGTCGGCGATATTGATAAGCCCTGCTGTTACAGAAAGTACGCCGCCCGAATGGAACGCGTCGTCGCCTGTCTTTATCTCAAAGCTGCCGCCTGTTACAGTGACTGCACCGTCGGAATGTACCGAGTCATCCGCGCTGTTAAGGCTGAAAGCTCCGCTGTTCAGCGCTATATCGCCCACAGCCTTTATTGCCTTGCAGCTGCTTTCCGAGCTTCCTTCAGAACCGCCGCCCGATACTATATCGAAGCTGCCGTTGTCTATCTGGAGCAGAGCCGCTGCGCTAATTCCGTCGCCGTCGGAGCGTATTGCATATTCGCCGTCCATGATGTACAGTGAGCCGAGCGACGCGTCGTCGTTGTTTTCGGCATGGATGCCGTCCTTGCCGCTGGTTATCGTCATCTTTGCGTTGTATATGCTTACGCTGTCTTTTCCTGCAAGCGCGTGATTTCCAGAGTCAAGACCGAATACTCCGCCTGTTATTACAAGGTCGTTTTTGGATACTATCGCGTTTGCGCTGCTTGTGACATTAAGCTCGCCGCTGCCGTTTATGGTGAGGTCGTCCTTTGAGAATATCGCACCGTCAACGTTGCTTTCCGCGGCAGAGGAGAAGCTGCTGCTTGAAAGGGTGTTTTTGCTGCCCTCGGCAAGCGTGATGAACACCTTATCCGCCTGTGCAACATAGATAGCGGCATCCGAGCTGCTGTTTATCTCGGCATTATCAAGGATGAGGCGCACCTTTTCCTTTTCGTCGCAGTTTATCGTAAGTCGGAGGCCAAGCGG
>JAZQEQ010000287.1:0-3999 GCA_045539055.1 Oscillospiraceae bacterium
ATCGTGATGATGGTCTGCCCCTGATAATTACCCGACTGTGTAAGCTCCACGACAAGCGCAACATCAGGCACTTCTTCGTCAACGAGGCACAGCGGCAGCATCAGCGACATACTATCGCTCTTGGGATAATAGGACGGTATAGCTGTCTTGTAATTCCAGCGAACGCGCTTTCTCGCAAGCTCGATAGAGTCCTTGATACGGTTCTGGATGCGGATAAAAAGCCTGCTGTTATCGCAGATCATCGTCTTTAACTGCTCGTACAGCGAACTTTTCGTGTAACGGTCGGCGGTAGGAATAAGCGAAGCTATCCTCTGCGCCTCCTGACAATCAGTGAACTGATCGGTCAAAAACTTCAGCGGCAGTCTTCTGATATTGTCGATGATGATATGATCGTAATCAGGGTGTATCGGCTTGTCAAGATCAAATATCAGATCCTCTTTGTTCCTGAAATACTTAGGCGGCTGCGGCAGCGGATTGAAATAATATACAAGCTGCTTTCCGAGATCACGCGAAGCGGCTGTACAGAAGCCCGAGAATTTCCACCTTGTTTCGCTTCCCGGATCATTCGGAACAAAGCAGGCATACAGATCGTCGTAGTGCTTATCCACAAGACCTGTATTGAATGCCGCGAACATTCCGTCGTCGGAGATGCACACCTTTTTCTCGCGCGTCAGGCGATAGAAAGTATACTTGATATACTGGATAAGGATATGGTGGTCCTTGGATACGGAATTTGCAAAATCCCATTCCTCGTGAACTGCCTTTTCCGCAAGCTCCGCAAGGAAGCCCGACCAGCTTCCGAGAAAGGCGAAGCTTTCAAGCTGCTTTCCGGGATACACTGTCTTGGGAGCATTATTTCTCGGCTGAGTGTCGATATAATTAAGAAACCACGGCTTGCCCTCATAGGTGCTTCTCTTAAGAGTTATCTCAACAGGCGCGCCGTCGGGCTTAAGATAACGGCAGGGGAATATCATCTTGCCGTCGTAAAAGCGCACTTCGCCCATGCGTGCTTTTTCAAAATCCTCGCAGAGAGCCTCGCGCACCTCGGCAGGGCTAAGACTCTGACCTTTGTTTTTGAGATAGCCGAGTATTATTCCTATGGGCTTGGGAGGAAGATTGCAGAACTCGTCAAGCGGCTCTGCAGGTATATCCTCGGTATTTTCCTGACCGACATAGGTCCCTGCTACATAGTCATCATGCCTGAGCAATGTTACCATTATCTGCGGCACGCCGCCGAGTATAACATCCTCAAGCTTCAGATAATCCATCTGCGCCAGAAGCTCCTTCATCTTGAAGCAGCCGTATTTCGCACGGTCGATATTATTGTCTGTGAGCAGCTTGCTTACCGCCGCCATGTGCTGCGGCTTGTTGAACGGGAAAGCAGCCGACAGAAGCTTGTATATCTCGCGCTTATCCTCCTCGCTGACGTGTCTTTCCTGCACTGCCGCGGGAGCAAGGCTCTGCATGGGATCGCCATTGAAGATCGCTGTCTTCTCAAACGAGAAATACAGGCTCTTTCCGCGAGGGCTGAGGTTCTTGGTGATTATACCGTTGACAAGAAATCCGTCGAGGCAATAGTCAACAGGGAAAGTATAGCGCTCAGCAAAGAAGCTGAGGCTGTTGTCCTGCTTTGCCTGTGCAAAACGGTCGTAGACGCGCTGCTTCATCTCCTGTACGGAAAGTCCTATTCCGAGCACCTTTGTGAGCGCGTAAAGCGACTGCTGCGACATCTCGATGATATCGTCATTAAGTATGAGCGAATGGCTGCCGAAAAAGCTGTCTGCGGGATGCTCGTCGGCGCTGCGCTTTGCTGCACCATCCCATTTTTTGATGATAACATAGGTATTTCCGCCGTCTGTGGGATGTAGCTTGAGCGCCTCGGGAAAGTCCTCGGCAAACTCGCTGAAGCTGTCATAGCCCATTTTGGGCAGCGAATATCCGTTGGTCGAAAGCCACTCGGTCAAACGGGTTATCCTGTAAATGCCCGAGTCGGGGAACTGGTTGAGTATGCAGCCAAATATCTCTGACTTTTTTTCTTTTGATAACATTTTTTCCTCTTTCTTTCATACCCGACTAATCACTTGAATAAATGGTATTAGTCGGCTCTTTTTAATGTAATTTATATGAACATGATAACAATATCATGTTTATATCTCTGCTGTTTCCAAAGCTTCTGCGGTATCGATGTCGAAATCCTCAAGGTCATCAATATAATCAAAATCTTCTATATAAACATGGTTGACCTTTTCAGCAAGCTGCGCTTCGGAATAGTCCTGCATGAACAGTCCGTTCACATCAAGTCTGTACGAATGGAACTTACTGTCATTCTTAAAATGAAAATCTGTCACAGGAATACCAAGGAAACGGTAGCCGTCAATAACGGTCTTGCACTCCGAAGCAAAATCATTGGGATCGGAATAAGTGCCGCCGAATATAACATTGATCACTACCGTATCATCGACGGACAGCGCGTCTATGCCTGCTGTATTTGCTGCGCCATCGGGATTAAGCTCTACATCGACATTTATCTCCTCGATATCTGCGGCGTGCCTGAGCTCATGATAGCCCTTTTCATAAATCTGTGCAGCAACGGAGCGGTTATTGTACTCCTCCTTGCTCTCCTTATACGAGCCGCTGAGCACCACCGCCATCGTGCAGCAGCCTGCAACGATAAGCGCGGATATCACTATCGCAGGAATATGTATGCGGAATTTGCGCCCTGATGCAAGGTGATAAACAAGCAGCTCAAGTCCGATCAGCACCGCGGCGACAGGAGATAATTTAAGCGGCAGAAGATAATCGGGATCGGGCGAGAAAAAGCAGCATATCACCACTATTCCCATGAAGATGAGTATCAGCGACAGCGAGATCATTCCTGCGCCCTTGCGCACCATTCCAAGGCAGAACTTCTCGATCCCGCTTTCCTCAGGCGGCTTTTTGGGCTGAGGATTGTTTTTGGCAAGCATCTCATCCAGTGCTGCAAGGATATGACGGTCACGCGCATCAAGCTCCTCCTGGAACTGTGCAGCGGCATCATCCGCAGGTGCAGACAATGTTTCTATCTCCTCTTTTGTAAGGATCTGTTCTTCTGTAGGCATAAAATACCTCCTTCCAAATATATTATCTCAATTTAATTATATCAGAATTTACAAAGCCTGTCAATGGAAATGCTGACGAATTACCCCGATAAGCAAAAAAACCGAGGACGAGCCTCGGTTTTTTATGTATAGTCTGTTATTACAGGGACTTGATGATCTCGCCCATCATACCGGGTACAGCGCCGATAGCGTTGGACTCGTCAGTGTCGATGTGCATAGCGTCAGCAAACTTGTCGCTTACTCTTACTACAACATCGCCGAGGATAGCTGTTCTGCCGTTTGTGGTGCACTTTACCCAAACGATATCCTTGTTGTTGATGCCAAGCTTCTCTGCTGTTTCAGGGATCATGTGGATGTGACGCTGTGCAACGATAACGCCCTCCTTGATCTCAACCTCACCTGCGGGACCGCGGAGGATGCATCCGGGTGTACCTGCAACATCGCCGCTCTCGCGAACTGCGATACCGAGACCGATGGAACGAGCATCTGTAGCGGACAGCTCTACCTGATCTGCGGGACGAACGGGACCGAGGATACTTACGTTAGCGAGCTCCTTCTTGGGACCAACTACTGTGATACGCTCTTCGCAAGCGAACTGACCGGGCTGGGAAAGATCCTTTTTCTTTGTAAGCTCGTGACCCTTGCCGAAAAGGATCTCGAGTGTTTCCTGTGTAACGTGAACGTGACGTGCTGATGTTTCGATAAGAATTTCTGCCATTTTTGTGTCCTCCGAATATGTTTTTTTGCTGCCGTATTTATCCTGCGGCACACTATGAGTTAATTATACACCTATTCGACAAAAAAATCAATACCTTTTTTACCTCTAAACAAAATTAGACCTCCCTGCTTTCACAGGAAGGTCTGCAATTTATTTTAGAAAAGCTCCTTAGCAAGCCATACA
>JAZQEQ010000288.1:0-3410 GCA_045539055.1 Oscillospiraceae bacterium
GATATTTATATCAGAGAACGTAAAGGCGGCTAAAATATAATTTGAAAGGATAAATTATGCTTGCAAAAAGAATAATCCCATGCCTTGACGTGCGTAACGGCAAGGTTGTAAAGGGCGTAAATTTTGAGGGAGTAAAGGACGTTGGCGACCCCGTCGAGCTTGCTATCCAGTATAACAAACAGGGCGCGGACGAGCTTGTCTTTTACGATATAACAGCTTCCTATGAGGGCAGAGGCGTAATGCTTGATGTTGTTAAGCGTACCGCGCAGCAGGTTTTCGTTCCTCTGTGTGTAGGCGGTGGTATCGCGACAGTTGACGACTTCCGCGACACTCTGCGTGCAGGTGCGGATAAAGTGTCTGTAAATTCACAGGCTGTGAAGAACCCTAAGCTCATCAGCGACGCGGCTGAGATATTCGGCAGCCAGTGCGTTGTTGTAGGTATTGACGCAAAGCGCAACGACAAGGGCGGCTATTCTGTCTTTATAAATGGTGGCAGGGTAGACATGAACCTCGACCTCGGCGACTGGGTAAAGGAGATAGAGGAGCGCGGCGCAGGCGAGATATGCCTCAACTCCATCGATACTGACGGCGTGCGTGGCGGCTTTGATATCGAAATGCTGAAATTTGTGTGCGATCGCGTTAACATTCCCGTAATCGCAAGCGGTGGCTGTGGCGCTATCAATCACTTCTCCGGGGTGTTCGAGCAGACAAATTCCTCTGCGGCTCTGGCTGCTTCGCTGTTCCATTTCGGTGAGCTTACCGTGGGCGAAGTAAAGGATTATCTGAAGAAAAAGAATATCCCTGTGAGGTAAGATATGTCTTTCTGGAAAAAGCTTTTTAACAGAAAACCTAAGCCGAGCGAAAACGCAAAGAAGATCATAGATTTCTTAGGCTGTGAGTGCGAGTATTTTCCGCGCTCTGCAACCAATAAGGATTTAATGACGAAATACGGCGAAGCGCTTAAAAAATGGCGTAAGGGCGGTGACGCTTTTCCTGTTATCATCGTTGTTGACGCAACGCTGACCGAGTGGCTCTCCGATATAATTTCGGAGGGCAAAACTTCAAAACAGCTGCGTGAGGAAATTCTGGCGAAAGCCTCCTCATACCGTGTTGCAATAGATACCGAAGGAAAAACCAAGGAACAGATACGCGAGGAAGCTCGTTCAAATGCCTGTGCAGACGGGAAGCGACTCATTTCAGAAATGCTTGAAATGCGCAGGGAAGAAATCGAGCTGGACGATGAAGAAAACTATCTGAACTTTACCGAAGATGATGTGCTGAACGAATCTTGTGATGGTCACGCTGTGCGGAAGTTTATAGGCTTTCGTGATTACAAAGACAACAGCGTCACGGAAACGATACTTGCGTATATTCCGACAACCAAACCGTTTGAGGTGTTTGCATGGGTGCCGTTCGGGGGCTGGAACGAATGTCCCGCCGCCGAAGATATGATACATATATCCCGCTATTGGTACTTAAAGCATAATGCTGTGCCTGCCGTTATCTCGCATGATACGCTGGAGTTTTTATGCGATCCGCTTGATATCGAAAGTGCAATGGCAACAGCAATAGAGCATTATGCAGTGTGTCCTGATAACGTATATCAGGGAACAGGCACAGTTGCGGCACTTGCCGATTCGCTTACAAAATCAACTGTGTGGTGGTTCTGGTGGGACTAATGAGGTGAACAATGGGACTTATAGAAGAAACAAACGAGCTTATGCTCGATTTTGACAAGCTTGCTAAGATATCGCCTGAAAATAAGGTGATCCCTGTTGCTGTGCAGAATCTGCATACCAAAGAGGTCATTCTGGTGGCATATGTGAACGAGCAGTCGCTTAAAGAAAGCATAAAACAGCGCAAGGCGATCTTCAGGAGCACCTCGCGCAACAAGCTGTGGTATAAGGGTCTGGAGTCGGGAAATACCTTCACGCTCCACCATATCTATGTCAATTGCGAGCAGAATTCGCTGGTATTTCAGGTGACTCCCGACAAGGGAAACATCTGCCACACCAGCTGGAACGGCGTCGCAAACAACTGCTATTACCGCGAGCTTGACATGGAAACAATGAAGCTTATAAATCTTAACGAAGTAAAGGAGAAATAATTATGCAGGCATTCAGAGATATGTACGATGTTGTCGTAAACCGTAGAGATAATCCTCAGGAGGGCAGCTACACCTGCTACCTGTTTGAAAAGGGTCTTGATAAGATACTGAAGAAGTGCGGCGAGGAGTGCACCGAAATGGTCATCGCTGCCAAGAACGCCGATAAGGACGAGCTTTCCAATGAGATAAACGACCTTATGTATCACATGGTCGTTCTTATGGTAGAGTGCGGAGTCTCTGTTGATGATATCGAAAAGATAATGGTGGAGCGTGCTGCTAAGATAGGCAACCTCAAGCAGTTCCATGTGAGTGACCATAACACTTGATACTATGAAACTGGAAAAGCTGTTAGATATTTACGGCGATGATATTTTCGCCTTTGCGCTGATCGCAACAAAGAATTTTAATTCAGCTAAAGAGGTCTTTGTGCGCGTGACCTCTGACTATTATGAGTTCCCCGATCATGACGGAGCATTTTATGAGATGATAAAAAAATCTTATGCGCTTTGTCAGAATGTAGACAGTAACGAGGGCGCTTCCACACTTACAGGAGTAGAGCTTGATGCCAAGCGTCAGGCGGTACTCGAGGAGCTGCTTATAAAACGTGAAACAGTTCGTACAGTGGCTCATATGTACTATGGCGATGAACTTTCGCTAAGCGAAATAGCTGATATTATAGGTAAGCCTGAGAAATTCGTCAATGACCTGCTCTCGGAGGAGCTTTCGGACGAGCTGAAAGCAAAGCTTGAAGAACATTACATGGAGATCTGTGCAAAGATCCATGCAGAAGATAAGCTCAAATCCTATGTAATGCGTTCGGTAAATAGCCAATCGAAGCGCGATTTCGAGGTGAGGGAAGAGGCTGTCGCAAAGCATTCGTGGTCAACAACGCAAAAGGTGATCGTGATCGTTGCGGCTGTTATAGTGACCTTCGCTCTGAGCTTTATCATACCGATAGTTGATAAGTATTTTGATATGCTTGAGGACGAAAGCGGATATTCCTACGAAGTTCCCGAAACAGACGAGATCTTCAGATACACTTATGAAGCCGAAGATGCTGAATCGGAGTAATTTGTTAAATTTTTTGCGAAAATATATTGCTTTTTATAAGGAAATGCGTTATAATTAAAGTAGTGGTTTTATGACCAACATCAAAAAACAAAGGAGATAATTATTATGTTAGTTTCTGCTAAGGAAATGCTGAACAAGGCTCGCGAAGGCAAGTATGCTGTTGGCCAGTTCAACATCAACAACCTTGAATGGACAAAGGCTATCCTGCTTACAGCTCAGGAGCAGCAGTCCC
>JAZQEQ010000289.1:0-20260 GCA_045539055.1 Oscillospiraceae bacterium
GTCATAATCCTCGCATCTTTCGCAACGGGCTAACGTGGAGTAACCTTCTACCGCTTCAATTGCATGCCTTCTGAACATAAGTGACGGATGTATGAATGGCATACTGAATAAAAAGTCTCGCACCTGCGGTCTTTCAGGGAAACGCTGAAAGCCTGCACTTGCGCCATCTTGGATAAGCTTTACATTACAACCAACAAAAGCAACGTCATTGTACGCTTTTAAATAAGCAATCTGTCGCTCAAACCGTTCCGGATAAGCATAATCATCATCATCCATTCTAGCAATAAACTTTCCTTTCGATTGTCCAAAACAAATATTCAACTGTTCTGAAAAGGAATTCAAAGTCGTACCATCGATAAGATGTATTCTGCTATCTTTATCCGAATAATCTTCAAGCATTCTTTTGACTTGTAATGTTGAGTCGCGTTCACAAATCAACAATTCAAAATCAACATAAGTTTGATTTAATATTGAATCAATGCTTCGTTTTAAGGTATCAAGTTCGTTTCGGTTGTATTTAATCCCCATTATCACAGATATCAAATCGCTCATCAAAACCAACTTTCTTTCTGCTATTCAATAAAATGTAAGCTGTTATTATGTTGACTTGTTTTCCGGCAAGCCGGAAAACATAAATATACATTATATATTATACTCTACTTAAAGAGTTTTGTCAACATACTTCAATTCTAATAATACATCCGCCTTTGTTTCTCCCCCACACAAAATATCACGCATATTATAGCACTACACTTTCATTGACAAAGCGCAATAAAAATGCTATAATTTTTATATCAACAAGAAAAGAGAATAATATGTTAAAAAGAATCATCAACACTCTTAAAGAGCGCAAGTTCCTTTTTGAGGAGCTCGTAAAGCGCGACTTCACTAAAAAATACAAGCGCACCATACTGGGTATGCTCTGGAGCATACTTGGACCTCTTGCTACCCTCGGCGTTATGGCATTGGTATTCACGCACTTCTTCGGCAGAGATATCGAGCATTTTGTTATATATCTGTTCTGTGGAAACCTGCTGTTCAACTTTTTTAAGGAGTCCACAAACCAAGGTATGATATCCTTATACAGCAACTCCGATATCTTCTCCAAAGTAAATGTTCCGAAGTATCTATTCCTGCTTTCCAGTAATGTCTCATCGCTGATAAACTTCGGCATCAACCTTGTGATTCTGTTCGTTTTCTGCGCGATAGACGGAGTTTTGTTCACATGGAAATTCATACTCCTGCTGTATCCGATATGCTGCCTGGTTGTATTCAATCTCGGCATGGGACTTATTCTTTCGGCACTGTACATGATGTTCCGCGACCTGAAATATCTGTATGATATCTTTACGCTTTTACTCATGTATCTCTCGGCAATCTTTTACTCTATCGAAACATTCCCCTTACATTTCCAATATCTGTTCTATCTCAACCCCATCTATGTCTATATACGCTATTTCAGAAAGATAATACTTGACGGCGATATACCGCAGCCCACATTCCATCTGCTTGCAGCTGGATATGCAATCGTGGCACTTGTGATAGGTGCTATCATCTACAAAAAGAAAAACTACAAATTCCTGTATTATGTATGATCGGGGTAACAAATGAGTAAACCAATAATAGAAGTTAATAACGTTTCTGTTAAATACCTTACTGGCGACCTTAGAAATATCGGCCTTAAAGAATTTGTCATGAAAAAGCTGACACGTAAATACGAGGTTCAGGCTTTCATGGCAGTAAACGGTGTTTCTTTCACGCTGGAACAAGGCGATATGCTTGGAATAATCGGCACAAACGGTGCCGGTAAATCTACGCTGCTTAAGGTCGTAACCAAGATCATGGAACCGTCCACCGGATATGTAAGAGTTAATGGCAAGATTGCTGCACTGCTTGAGCTTGCAAGCGGCTTTGACGGCGAGCTTAACCTGAAAGAGAACGCATATCTGCGCGGAGCTATGTTGGGGTACACTCGCAAATTCATGGACGAAAAGTATCCTGAGATACTTGCATTTTCAGAGCTTCAGGAATATGAGCAGCGTCCGTTCAAGCATCTGTCAAGTGGTATGAAGTCACGAATTGCTTTTTCGATAGCTGCGATGGTAGAGCCTGAGATACTTATTCTGGATGAGGTGCTGTCGGTAGGCGACGGTGCATTCCGCGAAAAGAGCGAAGCGAAAATGCGCGATATCATAAAAAGCGGAAAGGCTACTATACTGGTCTCACATTCAATAGCACAGGTGCGCAGGATGTGCAATAAGGTGTTGTGGCTGGATCATGGAAAACAGATCGCATTCGGCGATACCAACGAGCTTTGTGACAAATATGAGGAATTTCTGAAAACAGGAGTACTTCCCGAAATCAGTTAAGCACAAGAACATAGATATAATCCCTTCCATCCCTATCCACCGGTGACAGCATCGACTGGAAGGAGCCTACTCCCGAGCAGATAGTGACAAAGGTCGCAAACGGCACTGGATCAGGCTCTATCCTGCTGTTCCACAACGATCTCGAAAACACGACCGAGGCGCTCCCTGTGCTGCTGCAGCAGCTTAAGGATAAGGGCTTTGAGTTCGTTACCGTAAGCGAGCTTATCTACCACGACAGCTACACAATTGACGCAAACGGCAGGCAGATACCCGACAAAAAGATGAACCTTGACATCAATGCCGAAAATGTTGATGCAGTGATTGCCGAGTACGCTGACGAGATAGCCGCAGCAGGCTTCTCCGATGAGCAGATGGCGCAAGCTGCCGAAGCAATAAAAAACGGCGCGGAGATACCCGATGAGGTGCTTGCAGTTATATCTGAAATGGGAATTGAAGTGCCTGTAAGCGCGGGGGCAGACATAGTGGTTGACACAGACACTCCCGACCTTAACGACAAGGAAGAAACAAAAGGCAACAACACGAAATAAAACTATCGCCCCGAGGCACACGCTTCGGGGCTTGCTATTGCAAATCTGTTGAAGTGGTGCTATAATTAGGTTGACTACGGAAAGGAAGTTATGGCAAATGAAAAAACTGACTGCAATCCTTCTGGCATTGCTGATTTCTGTATCGGGATGTACAGTAGCTGACGATACACCAAAATTCGACGAAAGTCTTTCGGCTAAATATAAAGCCAACAGCGCATACGGAAGCGCCCGTCATATTCACGGAAGAACGGTGATAGTTTCGATATACTCCGATGACCCTACTAATAGATGGGATCCACTTTCCGAGGTCGACAAGGATACTATCGAGCAAACGCTGTACTATTTAGGCATTGCAACTGACTGGATATCCGAACAGGCAAGCAGGTACGGGGCTGATGCTGAGTTTATTTACGACTGGAAAGAAAATGAAGATCTCAGATACAACACCACATTCACGACCGAACTCGAAAAAGATGATGCCACATACACCTCCACGGTATATCCCCAGCAGAAAAGATTTCTTCGCAACAACGTAGACACAGATGCTTTGCTCAAAAAATATGACGCGGACAACATCATCTATATGTTTTTTATAAACAGCGATTTCTCAAATCAAGCAAACCCTGTTACATCCCCGAAAGCTTACCTTTACGGAGATGATTATTACACCGATCACATCAATCTCTGCGTCCGTTTTGATGATTATTATGTCACTGCGCCCTCGTCTTACGCGCATGAGATACTGCATTGCTTCGGCGCGTACGATCTCTATTACGAAAACCAGGTCATCACCGAAGAATATGTGATGCATTGCGCCGAAAGCGGCACCTATGACATCATGTATTACGTTACTTCAGGAAGCAAGATATACAGCGAGTTCACCGAGCTTGATGCGTATTATATAGGTCTTACCGACTATTCGCAGGAAGTCGAGGAATGGGATCTCGGTCCGAGCGATTTTCAGCAATAACAAAAGCCGCACTTCAATGTGCGGCTTTTATATACAAAAACCTCCCTGCAAAACAGGGAGGTTTAATATTCTCATGTGATAATGCCCGAGGGCTGAAATTATCTCTTGGAGGCACGACGTGCACTTTAAGGCTTTTCTGTTCGAATAAAATCGACTTTTGCGGTCTTTTGTAATTTCAATTTTTTAGCGACCCGAAGGGTTTTCTTGTTCCCGAAACTATAAAGACCATATAAAGGCCCAAATCGGTACAGCTCCAATGCAAGCCGCATAACTATGCGGCTTATCAGACACGCTTATCATCTCTTGCTGTCGCAATACGCACCTTATGTGATTTGTATCTCATTTCAGTATTCTGATGTTCGGGATAAATCACAAACCCGAAAAATCGCATAACAGACAGCATCAAGCTATACGAATAGGTTTATTCTTATTCATAATTTTTCGTATTTGGTCTTTGCAAAGACCACACAAAGACCATTTGGCACATTGCTTACAACATATCTATACTATTTTATATAAGCGTTGTTTCCTAACTTAATACCCTAGTGCACGAAGAAATTCGTGCACTTTTTATTTCTAAGGCACTTACAGAAGTTCTCAGCATATCTGATACATACGACTACGGAGAACAGGACACGGTGTCCACAGTTGTAAGTCTGCCACACCCGAAACAGAACGGAGGTACTATATGAATAGCATATTTCAATTACTTAATCCCGATAACACTATAAGCATAAACCGCCCCCTCGCCCACGCTATTGGGCTTGACGAAGCCGTCGTCTATGGTGCGATCATATCTAAATGGTATTATTATGCTCAGCGAGGTATGACAGATGAGGAAGGGTGGTTTTATTCAACTGTTCCCGATATGAAAGAAAGCACTGCTATCGGGGAAAAGGCCCAAAAACGCTGTATAGACAATCTTGTCAGATATGGACTTATCAAATGCGAGCTTCGTGGTATGCCTGCACGCAGGAGCTTCTATGTTGTTGATGATCCTGACATCATTGAGCACCTTATCAGCATCGGCGAGGATATTATGGAGGAGATCAAGCCTGTAGCAGCAGAGAAAAATCGACAGAAAGTAAGACAGCGTGATGAAAAGAAAAACATAGATCTGCCCTGTTCCGCCGAAACGGAGGAACAAGCTCCTCCTGAATGTACTGACAAGTTCCGCCAAAACGGCGGGACAGGTTCCTCCCAAATGGAGGACAAAACTAAATATAATAAATCTATAGATAAAAATCTTAATATGATTGTTTCGTCTATTGTCCCTGCCGCACTCACAAACACAAACAACGAAGATGTTGAAAACCAGATACGAGCCAGCATAAACTATCAGCTTGTAAGCACCGTGTCAGGAACCAGCTTTGCCGATAATGTAGTAAACGCCGTATATGAACTGCTGATTACACAAAAATCGCAGACCTTTGGTGATGAATCAGTTCCTCCGCAGGACATACACTCGATAATAAGCCATATCAACAGCGATGTTGTTATGCAGGTATCTGACACCATATATCTCAAAAAGGGTAAAATACGGGATATGAAATCATATCTCAAAACAGCACTTTTCCTGCAAACCCGTGAATATCTTGACTTGCCCGAAAACAGCTTCGGTTATGAAGGGCACGGTGCAATGAGAGAGTTCCGTAATTTTATCGGCAGAAAGTAGATGTGCATCACAATATAGGTGCGACAACCGAAGGTTGTTGCCGTTTGCAGTATTTTAGCAAAGCCATAATGCGTGTCAAACCTGCGACACCGTGTCGCACTTAGGACAAAAGCAGCGTCTTGTCAAACCTGTATATTGTTTTCATCAATCCTAAAGCAGGTTGTATTCTATATACAGGGACATTCGTGCAAAGGGTTTGTTATATGGCAGGAATAGCGGTGTTCCCACCGCTACCATACACCGCACCGCCAAAGGCGTTGCACAGGGTTACCTAAAGAAAAAGAGCACCCAGATTGGGTGACGCTGAAAAAGACAGGAGGATAGCAATTATGAGCAAGAATGTAAAGCGTTCCGTAACGCTGGACTGCGATACTATGGATGCACTGAACACGATAGCGGCGAAGAAACACATAACTGTATCCGAGCTGCTGCGTGAATATATCGGTCAGGGATTGAGTACAGAGTATTCGGACAAGCAACAGGAGGAGATCAGCCGTCACATTCGCAGTGCAGTTGATGTTTCGATTACTGCAGCAATGAAGCCGTATATCGAGCGAATAGCAGCGATATGTGCCAAGACCAACAGATATTCCGCAATAGCTGTTACAGGATTACTGAAAGAGATGTACGAGTATTTCGATCATCAGTACGATACGACACAGATACTCGCAACGCTGCTTGAGGAGGCTGACACCTTTGTGGGAATTCGCCGTCCTGAAAGCCACGATTATTTTGATGAAGCAGATATTAAGCTCAGGAAAAAGGCGGCTGATATATGAGTGCTGAAAAGATAATCTTCAAACAGCGACACCGTGTCAGCGGAACGGGGCGACAATTCTCCAGCGGAGCAAACGCCCAGCACTTGCAGTACATAGGCACCCGTGAGGGAGTTCTTACAGAAAACTCCGACAACGGGCTTTTCGGGCAGATAGGCGGCAAGTTTCTGGATAATGTGGAGCTGACACAGGCTTCTTCGTATATAGCCAAAATGACAGCTCCCAACAGGGATATATTCCGTTGCGTATATTCATTTACATCCGAAAGTGCGGAGGAGGCTTATCTTCGCACACGCAAGGACTGGCAGGATTGGGCGAAGCTGCGGGCTTACGAGATAGCCGAGGCTATGAATATCCCTATGAGGTGCTTTGAGTATTATGCGGCAGTACATCTCAAGGAGGGGCAGCCGCATATTCACTTTATGTATTGGAACACTGAGCAGAAGATAGCTATTAACAAGGTCGATCCTCTGAAATGTGACGATATACGTATTGCCGCAATAAAAAGCACATACAAGGAGTATTTCACCGAGCTGCACAATGAGGAGGACAGACTTATTGCAAAGTTGCGTCAGGGATTTGTAGACGAACTCAGGTGCAACAACACGATGTTGTTGCGGTCAGAGCCAAAGTGCTGCACGGACGCAGCGCAACCCAGCTCTGACTGCGACACCGTGTCGCACCTAATGACTGATATTTCAGCTAATCTTCCCAAAAACGGCAGACTCGCTTATGGATATATGCCAGTAGCGGTAAAGCAGCAGCTTGACGAGCTTACGGATTACATCATTCAGAACAGCAGCGAGCTTTACTCGATATATTGCGAGATAATGGATAACAGGCGGCTCTACAACGAGGCTCTGCACAGCTCGGATACAAGCTATGGTCGATTGAAAGCAGCTAGCTTTCAGAATAGGCTGGACGATGATATAAAGCGTAGTATGGGAAATGCAATACTGAAAGTTCTTGCAGGCGAGATGAAATCCGAGTACGGACAGCAACCTCATCAGCCGATAGATCAGCTGTTACTGGAGGCTCTGTCGATCTTAAGAAACGCCCTGAACGACAGCGAGAGCAGACTATCCGCTATTGGCAGAAGAATATTCGGCAAAGGCGATTTGAGCAAGGAGGCTCTCCGAGATCTGATTTATGAACAGCAAGACAGAGAAAATACATCAGGAATGTGATTTGTGAAAAGAAATATAGGTGCGACACGGTGTCGCACCTATATGTTGATTTCAAAGTTAAAATATGGTATAATTATGTTGTTAGATAAAAACGACCTCGACAACATTGATTGTCGTAACCATAGAGGTCATTGCAAATTATATAAAAATGGAGGAATTATTTAATGTCAATCTATTTATCGGAAGCAGAAGATATCTATTTTTCAAAAACAAAAGAATATTTTCGCGAGGTATTAAGTTCTTATTCTATCGGCAACTACCGTTCGGCCACTGTAATGTTATATTCGGTTGCTGTATGTGATATGTTGTTTAAATTACAAGAATTAAAGGATATGTTTAACGATTCAATCGCAAGTGAAATTTTACAGGAGATTGAAACATCAAGAAATGCCTCTGGAAGTAAGTCAAAATGGGAAAAGGAACTTGTTGATAACATTTTTAACAAAACAAAACTATTGGATTTAGAAGCATATACTAACCTAAACCATTTGTATGATCATAGGAATTTTTCTGCTCATCCTGCATTAAATGAGAATTACGAATTAATAGCACCTTCTAAAGAAACAACGATAGCTAATATAAAAAACATATTGAATAATATCCTAATAAAACCGCCAATTTTCATTACAAATGTTATAGATACATTAACTGAAGATTTGAAAGGGAAAGGTGACTTGTATATAGGTGCAACCGATAAACTTGCCATTTACCTTAAGAACAAGTATTATTTGAAAATGCTAGAGCCTATGAAATTGACAACAATAAAAGCTTTGTGGAAGTTTTGCTTTTGCAAACCCGACATTAAAGATTGTGTTAATAATATGTGGATTAATCGCCAAGCCTTAGAGGTTTTAATTGGTGTTTGTAAAAGAGAAGCTTTAGCATATATAAAAGAAAACAATCAAGTATTTTCGGTTGCTACACATAAAGGATGTAGATACAATTTAATGCTTTTACTTTCAAAATATCCGGATATATATGCCGCGATAAATATTGATACCCAACAACAAATTGATGCTTTGATGGACGAAGATGTAAGAGCGAGATGCCTTGCGTGGTTCAAATATAAAACTCCTGCTGAACATATTAAAGAACTGAAAGATAGTCGATCTGTTACATATGATGAAAAAGTCATACATAGGATGGAAAAATACTATTCTGATATTGGAGAAATGAAAGCACTCATTGATTTATTTATTTGGTTTTACGGAGAAAGTAGTAGTTATGATTTGGCTGACAATGGATTTAAATATACTATTGAACCATTTTTGGACAATATGACGGCTGAACAATTTGAAGAAATTATTAAAGTCACAAACAATAATAGGCAGATTTGGGATAGAGGTCTAGCATATAGTGCCAACAACAAGTTAATGAGATATGCTAAAAAAGCTTTGAATGATGATTTTGACTATTCGTCCTATAATCACTTTAAATTTGACACTTCAATACTCCAACCAATAGACGAGCCAGAGAAACAGATAGAATCAAACGACGATTGGCCTTTTTAATTATGTAGTATACTATATATCATATTGTTATTCGATTTATTCTATTTATTAAAGTATCTTTTCATCAATTAATTTCACTATTACATTTAAAACTCACCTCTATGTTTTTCAAGAGAATTTTATGTCGTGTAACTGGGAGATATACAACAGGTGCGACACGGTGTCGCATCTGTTTCTGCTCATTGAGAATTTTTGCATATTTTGCACTGTTTTTTCAATAGAGATATTGACTATTCATAAATATAAGGGTATAATATAATCAGTCTACTGAAATTTTACTGTCAAATATGCAAAAAAATTCAATAGAGGTGTACTATATGGAAATAAAACGAGATCATTACCTTAACAAGCTGATAATGAAAAAGCACAACGGTCTAATAAAGGTTGTTACTGGAATCCGACGTTGCGGAAAGTCATATCTTCTCTTTTCATTATTCAAAAAGCACCTTATAGAAAACGGTGTTGACGAGAGCCACATTATCGAGATTGCATTTGACAGCTTTGAGAATAAAAAATATCGTGATCCTGAAGTGCTGTATCCTTTCATCAAGGAGCAGCTCGTTGATGACAATATGTACTATATTCTACTTGACGAAGTGCAGCTGTTAGGCGAATTTGAGTCTGTTCTTAACGGGTTAATGCGTATCAAGAATGTAGATGTTTATGTAACAGGCAGCAACGCCCGTTTCCTATCCAAGGATATAATTACAGAGTTCCGTGGCCGTGGTGATGAACTTCATATCCAGCCGCTTTCCTTTGCGGAATTTATGTCGGTGTATGAAGGCAACAAATATGATGGTTGGAACGAGTATGTCCTATACGGTGGTCTGCCCCCTGTTGTGCTGCTCCCCACTCCCGAACAGAAAATTGAGCTTCTCAAGACCTTGTTCAAGGAAACCTACATCAATGACATCGTGGGCAGACACAGCATAAAGAACAAGGAAGAATTTGAGGAGTTGATAGATATCCTTTCATCGGGAATCGGCTCACTTACCAACCCGAAAAAGCTCGCTGACACATTTAAGAGCAAGAAGAATAAGACAATAAGTTCTAACACCATAAAAAGCTATCTTGATTACCTCTGCGATGCCTTTGTAGTTGGCAGAGCTACTCGCTATGATATAAGAGGCAGAAAGTATATTGACACTCCACAAAAATACTATTTCAGCGATGTGGGATTGCGTAATGCCCGTATCAATTTTCGTCAGATTGAAGAAAACCATACAATGGAGAACATTATCTACAACGAACTGCTGGCAAGGGGCTTCAATGTAGATGTTGGAATAGTTACTGTAAGCCAGAAGGATAAAAACGGAAACCTTGTACGCAAACAGCTAGAGGTAGATTTCGTATGTAATAAAGGCTCAAAGCGGTATTATGTTCAGTCTGCCTTCGCAATTCCCGACAATGAAAAAATGCAGCAGGAGCCAAACTCGCTGCTGCGGATAGATGATTCATTCAAGAAGATAATTGTGGTAAAGGACACGCCGGCTCCCAGCTATACCGATGATGGCATACTTGTTATAAGTGTGTATGATTTTCTGTTGAATGTGGAGAGCTTGGAGATTTAAAAATATTGCAAATCTATTGGCAATTTACCGCCTCAGCGAAAACAGTCAGGATCTTCTCCGCTTGCTTTTTGTTCTTATCGGAAAGAGTGTTCAGAATTGAAATGATCCCATCGTTATCGTCAGTGTCCGTTGTGCCGTTTACGATATGATCCGTTGTTACAAGCAAAGCGGCGGCAATTCTTTTAAGAGTAGCAACGGTCATAGATTTGCGACCTTTTTCAATATCCGCAAGGAACTGTACCGAAACATCTGCAAGCTCTGACAGCTTTTCACGGGTATATCCACGCTGTTTGCGCAGTTCGGTTATTCTCGCACCTACTTCTATATTAAGTTCATTCATTCTGATCACCTCTTTAGAAATAGTATAAACTAATCTAAAGATTATATAAATCATCAATAGATATTGACAAACTATTGCTATTGATGTATAATAAAGCTGTGATCCTGATAATTTGAGCATATTTTTACGGAACATCTTGACAAATTCAATTAGCAGTGCTATACTAAAGGAACATTATTTTTGAAAAGGAGGCAGACAATATGTTTAAGCGTTATCATCACACATCAGCTATGCTCATATTCAGAGATGAACACTTGTCTGCCGTTACTCGCATTATCTGATAATGCGTTATTATTGGTATTTCAAGGCGTGCATTTCTGTATGAAGTGCACGCCTTTTTTGTTTTTAAGGAGGTATTTATGGAAAAGAAATTTGACTGTTGCTTTTGCCTTGGCAAGGACTGGTTTCGGTATCGTGTCGGTGCATTGATCGTGTCAGACGGACATGCGTTGTTCTCATACGGCGAAAAATGCGGATATTATTACACAGTTGGAGGCGGCGTGCA
Source organism: Oscillospiraceae bacterium (assembly GCA_045539055.1). Lineage (GTDB taxonomy): Bacteria > Bacillota > Clostridia > Oscillospirales > Ruminococcaceae > CAG-115. Next base: position 11,453 of record JAZQEQ010000289.1, read on the forward strand.
TATAGGCGAAAAGTCTGAGAAAGCCATACTTCGTGAGGTATATGAGGAAACAGGGGATGAATTTGTAATTGAAAGACCGATTTGCCTTGTAGAAAACTTCTTTGACGGTGACGGAGCATTAGAGGGACTTGACTGCCATACACTGGAGCTTTATTATCTGATGAAGCCTAAAACCAAGATAGAATATACAAAAACAAGCATCACAACAGGCGGCGACAAGGAAAAGATGTGCTGGCTTCCGATAGATAGGATAGATGAGTACGATATAAGACCTGCCATTGCCAAAAAGCTATTGAAGGATATGCCGAAGGAACTTACTGTTGTGGTGAATGATGACAGAGGATATGATTATGTACAACAGGTATGAAAAAGAAATAAAACGAGAAGAGATCGACTTCCCGAAGCGTTTTGCCTCATACGAAGAAAAGGCATACGGAATCCTTTTCTATATGGCTGACAACAAGGACTCTTATGACGGAAACCACGCCTGTATCTACCCTGACAGAATTACCGATCTTGGTGCAGTTCTTGATGATATTACAGAGTTTTATAGCAGGCTCGAAACAAATGCGTCGATATATCATCCTTTTGAAAAGGACTACTTCAAAAATAACCTTGAAACGCTGAAGGCTCACGGCTATTCCTACACCGCCGAGGACGACCACAGGGTCATGCTCCTGACAGCGGAGAACAGCATTGTTGCTCCGAAGCGACTGGATATCCGTGTTCTGAACGAGTGGGACGAGCGTGTTGCAACGGATATTCTTATCCCAAGCGGCGAGCCGTGGGAGATAGAGGTCACCAAAAAACGCACCAAACAGGACGGAAATTATCTTTTTATTGGTTATCTTGACGGCAAGGCGGTGGTGTATTCAGATATTCACAAGTCGGAGCACGGCAACACTCGTTTTGATTACATCGTTACCGCAAAGGAGCATCGTGGAAACGGCTATGCAAGCGAGCTGTTAAGCTTTATGGTGGAATACTGCAAGGATAATAAATTTCCTATGTGCTGGCAGTGGGCGGGACCATCTGAACATATCTGTTACAGAGCGGGATTTCGTGAAATATTCACAATGGAAGCAGGCTTTGCATCAAAAGCATAGCTTGATATATACAAAAGAAAGGACTGATCAAAATGAAGGAGAAAAAAGAAAGCAAGGTCCGCATATTTGCCAACAACTTCTATGCTGTCAAAACGGTGTGGAGCATAAGTAAGAGCCGTATCATCCACATAATGATAGACAATATCACAGGTTATGCGGAGTGGATATTTATGGCGATATTCTTCCTGCGCTATGTTATCGGTGCGATAGAAAGAGAGGCTCCGTTTGAGGAGATAATGCTGTTTATAGGAATATGCTTTGTGGTATGCTGTGCCTTTGCGATATATTGGAGCTATCTCAAAGCAACCGTCGTTCCGTATACGGATAACAAGATATACCGCTCTCTATATAAAAAGCTTTACGGCAAGGCAAGAAATGTAGAGCTTCGCTGTTTTGAAGATGCGGATTTCTACAACAAATATACAATGGCACTGGAGAATTCAGCAAGCAAAATGACCGCCTCAGTTGAGTTGCTTTTTGATATCCTGTTCGGTGCTGTTGCAGCACTGGCGGCATTCTGGTCGATGTTTACGATAGATCCGTGGTCGGTTCTGTTCGTAATTTCGCCCATTATCGGAAACTTCGTTTTCGGTCGGCTTATGAACAAGATATGGGGCGGCAGATATGTCGATACCGTCAAGAATAATCGTATCGCAGAGTATGTAAACCGTGTAATGCACCTTGCGGAATACGCAAAGGAGATACGCTACTCCAGTATCCACGAGCTTATGATGAGCCGCTACAACAAGGCGATGGACGGAAATGTTAAGGTCGCTGACAAGTACGCGAAGAAAGCTATCATCTACAACTGGGCGCAGAATGTCACCACATTCGCCCTTGTTTTCGAGGGAATTATGATATACTCCGCTTACCGCACTATCGTTTCGCAGACTATGGATCTTGCGGAGCTTGCAATTATGTTCTCGGCTATGAATACATCCTCGTGGATGCTGTTCTGTATGTTTAATAACATTACAGAGGCTATGAAGAATGGTCAGTTCCTTGAATATTTCCGCACATTTATGGAATACAAGGAGAAGATTCCCGAGGATCAGGAGGGAATTATTCCCGAAAAGATATGCTCCATCGAGTTCAGAAATGTTTGCTTTGAATACAAGGAGAACGAGCCTGTTATCAATAATCTCAGCTTTAAGATTGAGGGCGATAAGGTTTGTGCTCTGGTAGGTCACAACGGCGCGGGAAAGTCAACTATTATCAAGCTACTGTTCCGACTTTACGACCCCACAAGCGGCGAAATTTTAGTAAACGGCATAAACATAAAGGAGTACAATCTCAAGGCGTATAGAAAACAGTTCTCCGCCGCATTCCAGGATTACAAGGTCATGGCTATGTCGGTGAGGGATAACGTACTTATGGGCGAGTGTTTCGATACCCCCGATGAAACAGCCGAGCGTGCGCTCCGCTGTGCGGGAGTGTGGGACAAGGTAAGCTCACTCACGAATGGAATGAACACCATCATGACAAAGGAGTTCGACAATGACGGAGCAGTGCTTTCGGGCGGCGAACAACAGAAGATAGTCGTTGCAAGAGCCTTTGCACAGCAGGCGAGCGTGAAAGTCTTTGACGAGCCGTCGTCCGCCCTCGACCCCATCGCAGAGTACGATCTCTACAAGGGCATCATGGACGAGAGCAAGGGACACATCACCCTGTTTATCTCCCACCGTCTATCCTCCGTCAAGGACGCAGACGAGGTGTTTATGCTTGAAAACGGTGCTGTAATCGAGCAGGGCACTCACCGTCAGCTTATGGATATGGGCGGCAAGTACTGCGAGATGTTCACAAAGCAGGCACAGAATTATCTTGCGGATGAAACTTACAGAGAGGGGGTTACAGCATGAAAAAATTCAAAAAGCTGTTAGCCGACAATCTGTGGCTGTTTAAGATATGCTACAAGGCCGCTCCTGCGTATATGGTCTGCTACATAATCGAAGCGATACGAAACGAGCTTGTAGTGTTCCTTGAGTTTACGCTTGCACTGAATTTCGTGCTGGAGTGTGCGGAGTTCGGCAGACCCTTTGAGGTAGCGGCAACGTTTCTTCTGGCGCTCCTCGCATTTGTAGTTCTGGGACTGCTTTTCAATGCGTTCCTCTATCAGAAATTACAGCAGAAAGCACAGCCGAAGATAAAGCAGGCTATCAAGGAAATGATGTTCAACAAGGCGAAGGAGATCGACCTTGAATGTTACGACAACCCCGAATTCTACAACGATTATGTGCTGTCGGTTTCCGAGGTTGACAATCAGATAGGTCGAATCTTCACGCTTATCACGAACCTCTGCACGGGACTTGTTTCCATCGTGCTGTCGGGTGCGTTCTTTATCGGCACTGACCCTATTTCGTTCATCTTTATTGCGGTATCCTTTGCGGCATCGCTGTGGTCGGGCAAGGCGCTCAACAAGCTGAATTTCAGAATACGCACCGAGAAAAATCCCCACGAAAGAAAGCTCGGCTATGTGAACCGTGTGTTCTACCTCAACGACTACGCAAAGGAAGTGCGCCTCAATACCGAGGTATCTGACGAGCTGTTAAAGGACTTTGACGAAACGAATGACAAGGTGCTGGACATCGACAAGAAGAACGCAGGAAAGCGTTTCGGCTTACAGCTGCTCAAGGATTATATCTGCAATAACTTCCTCATTGATGTGGTGTATATGGTGTACCTCGTGTTCTGTGCGGCGGTGCTTCACAGGATCTCGTACAGTAATGTTGCGGTAATGCGCGGTACGGCTAACCGAATGAAGAACCGTATGAGGCAGTTTTCGGACGTGTTCCCGAAGATGGAAGAGATCAGTATGTATGTTCAGAAAATGAAGAATTTTCTTGACATCGAGCCGAAGATCGTCAGCGATGATAAAAAGCCGCTCCCCGAAAAGCCTACGGAGATCGAACTTCGCAATGTGTCCTTTGGCTACAACGAAAAGGACGGCTATATTCTCAACAATGTGAGCATGAAGCTAGACCCGTACAGCAAGATCGCTATTGTAGGCTACAACGGTGCGGGCAAGACCACGCTCATCAAGCTTATTATGCGACTTTATGACCCCAACGAGGGCGAGATACTTCTTGACGGAGTGAATATCAAGGAATATGATGTTGAGGAATACCGCCGTAAAATCGGTACAGTCTTCCAGGACTTCAAGATTTTTGCCGCAACGGTAAAGGAGAATGTCCTGCTTGATTTTGCAGAAAACGGCAAGGATGAGGATGTGCTCAATGCCATCGGAAAGAGCGGCTTTGCTGAACGTCTTGAAACGCTCTCCGACGGACTTCAGACAAACCTCACCACAGAGTTCGAGGAGACCGGTGTGAACCTCTCGGGCGGCGAGGGACAGAAGCTGGCAGTTGCCCGTGTATTCTACAAGGATGCAAATCTCATCATACTCGATGAGCCAAGTTCCGCACTTGACCCGATCGCCGAGTATCACCTCAATCACTCGATGCTGACGGCAGCGGAGCACAAGTCGGTAGTGTTCATATCTCATCGCCTTTCCACAACACGAATTGCCGACCGTATCTATATGCTTGAAAAAGGCAGGATCATCGAGGAGGGAAGCCACGCTGAACTGCTCGAACGCAAGGGCAAGTACGCTGAAATGTGGCGTGTTCAGGCGGGGCAGTATTTAGCCTAAAATCACGCTTCATAATATAAGATTATGAGGCTATATTATTGAAAAACATTACAACAATATGAAAGCATCTTTTGCTTTAATAATCTCGGACCTCTCTGTTTTCAGGGAGGTCTTATTATTGATAGACCTATAAAGTTACTTATCGTCTTTTTGTCTGTTTTTAGGAGATTTATGCCAAAATGATGAAAAATGGCACAAGAATGTGGAAAATTGGCACACAAAATTGAAAATCAGTATGATATAATTTATATAAAGAATAAAAACATCATATATCGCTATTACATTAACCGATAATATGACATCGTTTTAATAGATCATTGACAATTGAATATAGGAGCAAATACAAACATTTCTTTGCATACAACAGTATGCCAAGACCTCCTGTTGCAGTTTCAGCTATACAGACATTATGTCATCTTACGACTGCAATCAATCAGAAATGCTCACGCAGGCAAGTATGTAAGGAGCGAGCGTCCATCAATGCAGGAAATGATAATGATACTTCCGTTCAGACCGAAAGGTAACGGCTGATCCCATAAGAATGGGCAGAGGTGAAATCCCTATGTGCGAGTGCGTGACTACCCGCAATTTGCTCCATAGAAAATATTGAATAAAGCTGCCATACAGCAGTGTTTATATATCGAAAGGAAAATATTATGCAGAAGAAACGGATACTTACCATTAAGCAAGCCTCTCAACTAATTGATGGTATAACCGAATACCGCATCAGGCAAATGTGTGTTTCGGGACAATTACCTTGCTTCCGAGCAGGAAAGAAATATCTTATCAGCGAAGAAGCGTTGTATAATACAGTATTCAACACCAATACAAACAACAATACCAATGCAGCTAATAACAATTAGCTCCTGAATAAAGTCAGATCCCCTATTGACAATTTATCGCTTTAAAGTGTATAATTAGAGCGTAAGAATGTGTCATAATGGTTAAATCGTAGGAGGAATTTAACTTATGGCAACCATATCAAAACGAGGAAACAGTTACAGAATAAAGGTTTCCCTCGGCTATGACAAAAACGGCAAACAGATAATCAAATCCACAACCTTCGCACCACCTAAGGGAACATCAGAAAAGAAAGCGGAAAAAATGGCACAAGAATACGCTTACGAATTTGAAAGGCATTGCAAGGGTTATTCTCAGCTCAATGAAAATATGCGCTTCTCAGAGCTTGCGGAATGGTATTTTGAGAATTACGCCCCGATCGAGCTCAAAGAAGGAACTGTTTACAATTACAAAAGTGCATATAAAAATCATATTGAGCCTGTTTTCGGCAACACAAAGGTTAAGGATATAAATACTCCCAGACTTACTCAATTTGTGCAATCGCTGAAGTTACAGCCTGAAACAGTTCGCAAAGTGTATGTTATAATTCAAAGCATATTTCATCGTGGCGTTGAACAAGGCTTTATCCGAGATACTCCCTGCCGAAATGTTATACTGCCTAAAAAGCGTAACAAAAAGAAAAAGCCTGTTCTCGACGAAGAACAGACTAAGCAATTTATGCTGCTTATTGATGAAAAGAAATGCGATCCTGATATCAAGCGAATACTCAAGGTCTTGCTGTTTACAGGAATGAGATGTGGAGAATGCCTTGCTTTATCGTGGGAGGATATAAATTTCGATGATATGACTATATCCATTGAGCATAATCTAGCAGATGTAGGCGGCAAACATTGGCTCACAACACCAAAGACCGAAAGCAGTATCCGTACAATCGGAATGAGTGAAGCTCTAGCAGCAATTTTCAAAGAGCAGAAACAATATCAGGAACAGCTTATCGAGGCCCTTGGCGATGATTTTGCCCACCCCGAAATGGTATTCACCTCAGCAAACGGAAACTACCGTGACCGTTCTTCGCTTGGAACATCATTCAGACGCTTTCTGAAAGGAACGGATTTTGAATTTCTGACATTGCATAGTCTGCGTCATTGTAACGCTACGCTTTTACTCAATAGCGGTGTCGATCTGAAGATCGTATCTGACCATTTAGGGCATTGTGACATCGGCGTTACGGCAAATATCTATGCTGATGTACTAAAAAGCTCAAAAGCAAAAGTGGCAAATCTCATTTCTCTTAAATTAGCGTAAACAAAAATCCTCCCCGAATTGCACTCGGAGAGGATTCCAATAAAGACCATATAAAGACCAAATTTGTAAAACGATTTGGTAAACCGCATAACAATACGGTCTTGCGAGATTGCTCCTTAACGCTTGGGTAACTTGTATCGGCATTACAATGCCGTTTTCTTTCTGTTTTGTTAGTTGTTTGTTAGTTTTTGATTGAGGCTTGCGATATCCGAAAAGGAGTATTGATGAATTTTCTCAAATCACGATATAGTAAATCGTGATTTGAGAATGGGCGATATTCAACTATTGACAACCCATAATATCTTTGCTATAATAAAGGTGACCAAATGGTCACCTTTTCGTTATAAGGAGTTCAGAATGGAAAACTCAACTAAAAACAGAATACTCGATGAGGCACTGATAATGTTTGCCGAAAACGGATATAAGGGTACAAATCTGCGTGACCTTGCAGCACAGCTCGGTTTAAGTAAATCCGCATTATATAAGCACTATAAAAGCAAAGAGGATATATGGAACTGTCTGCTTGACAGAATGGAAAGCTATTACGCAGAGCATTTCGGCTCGGAGGCTAATCTCCCGCCACAGCCAAAATCCTGTGAAGAACTGCTCACACTTACAGTAAATATGCTCCGATTTACTGTTAATGACCCGAAAATAATTCTTACAAGAAAGCTATTACTGACCGAACAATTTCACGATGAACGTGTGAAAAAACTTGCAACAAAGCATTTTCTTGAGGGAACACAGAAAATCTTTGCAAAGGTTTTTGAAGGAATGATGACAGACGGACTATTAAAAAAAGACGATCCCGAAATGTTAAGCTTTATCTATACCGCACCTGTTACATCGCTTGTTCACCTTTGTGACAGAGAGCCGCAGAAACAGGAACTGATTTTCAAGCAAATCGAAGATTTTATAAACCACTTTATTTCCACTTACGCAGAGAAATAAAGTCTGATAGAACGGAGGTACTTATGAATTACGAAATTTATATGCATGGTCAGATACTCGGAACACATTCCTTTTTGCTGAAAGGAGAGTTCTTAAAGCCTGACGAATATTCAGAAATCAAGGCAAAATATTTTCTTCCGGGCGGAGAAACAGGCACAGCCGCAACTGTACTGTCCTCTTTGGGTGCAACCGTAAAAATTGACGGCACACATATAGGAACAGAGGTTGCACCACTTTTAAGGGAGTTCTATAAAAATAAGACAGTCGATTTGTCCTCACTTTATTTTGACCCTGATTATGAAGGACTTATGGATTATGTTGTAATTGCGGGCCTTGTCCGTTCTCCTATGGGTGTATTTCAGTCGCTATATGAAAAATGTGCAAAGAAACGCTGGAATATGCCAAAGGAAGAAGATATAAAGAACTGTAAGGTTGCGGCAATAGACCCGTTCTTCCTGGAAGAAACACAGGCTGCCGCTGAGCTTTGCGTAAAGCTGGGTAAGCCCTTCGTTACAATAGACTGTCATCACGATAGTTATCTTCACAAGCATTGTGCAGTAAATGTGGTATCAAAGGAATGTACAGGTTCGGAACAGTATAAGGACAAAAACATCGAGGAAATTTACGAACTGCTTACTGATAATACTGATGGTCTTGTTATTATCACCCGTGGAGAAAAAGAAATGATCTACGGCAGAAAAGGTCAGCCGATTATGAAAATGAAGCCATTTTCTGTTGAAGTTAAAAGCACGCTTGGTGCAGGTGATACATTCAAGGCAGGCTGTGTTTACGGCTTGCTGCACGGCATGAGTGATGATGAGATAGTACGTTTTGCAAGTGCTTGTTCGGCGATAGCGATATCCAGGTTTCCTCTTCCGCTTAATCCGCCGACATTAGAAGAGGTTGAAAAACTTTTATCGCAATAACACAACAAAAAACCTCCCTGAAACCAGGGAGGTTGATTTGTATGTCGTTCGGGAAGCGATTAACGCTTGG
>JAZQEQ010000290.1:0-3287 GCA_045539055.1 Oscillospiraceae bacterium
CTCAAGACAGAAACGCTTGCGATACTCAAAGATGTGAGCGGCAGCCTGCTCAATGATGATAAGACCCAGATGCTTATCCCCTTGATAATACATAATCTTTCAAGGTACAACAACAGTCCGTATATGTGCAAGGAGTATTTCAATCTGCTTATGTCGCAGATATCTTCCGGCACATTGAGAGATTCTCTGAAGAACTCTTTCCAGCGACTTTATTCAGCCCTTTTTTCAAAGAGCGATGTAAACAAGCCCGGAACAGAAACGTCTTTAGATAATTATACTACAAATCTTTCACAAAATCAACCTCTTACAGGCAATTTGACCGATAAAAATGCAAATTTTGTTGGTTCTGGCGAAGAAGTTCAGCAGTTTGCCGAAACGGGCGCAAGTGAATTTGGCGAAAATGCCGAAGAGGTATTGGCGGGGTATAAAAAATTCCTGTTTGACAGCATGAGCGAGAAGAGTTTTATGCCTCTTTTGAAGCACAGCGGATATAATATCGAAAGCATGCTGGCGGCTTATGCGCGTGGTAAAGCCAGCGGTATGGAAACTCTTTCAAAGCTTATGGAGGGTCTGTTCGTTCATGACGAAACAGGCGAGCAGTATTCGGCTTTCGCGGCTGATTTCTCAAAGCTTGGCACTGTGCAGGAGGTCATCGATAAGCTCAACGAGATGCTGCGTGCGATGCCTGATATCCCTGTGAGAGAGCGTCTGTACGGCGCATTTGTTGAGATCATCGAGCAGATGGCGCTCAGAAATGAGCTGCCGCAGCATGGCGTACGTCCGCCTGTAAGCTCCACGCTTGACTGTCTGACGGAATTTATCCAGCAGAACATCAACCATCCTGCGCTTAAATCACTTGACAGCTTCAATGCGACGAACCTGCTTCAGAGCCTTCTTAATGCCCCAGGTGTATTTACACCGCTTGCTCATTATGTGCTGCCGCTTGATGTAGACGGAACAAAGGCATTCGGTGAGCTCTGGGTAGACAATGACGAGAACAACCCGAACAACACTCCCGGAACACAGCGCAACTATCACCTTTTCCTGACGTTTGATGTTGAGAGTATCGGCAGATTTGAGCTGGATATGTATGCGCTTGGCGAGGATGTGAACCTTGCGCTTCTCTATCCGCCGCGTTTTGAAAAGGAGATCGATCCTATGAAGGATCGTATAAACAAGGTCATCAGGAATATCGGATATAATGCGCGTACATTTGAAACTGCGCCGCTTAAAAATCCGCATACGCTGACCGAAATATTCCCGAAGATAGTCGACAAGCGTACCACGCTTAATACAAGAGTATAAGAAAGGAGCATGTCATGCCAAGCAAACATCCTAAGCCGCCCGCTAACAACAAGCGCATTTACGGTCAGAATGCGGCGGTAGCACTGAAATACAACCCCGATATGAACTATGCTCCTGTTGTGGTTGCGTCAGGACTCGGCGAGCTTGCACAGCGCATAGTGAACATCGCTGATGAGTCGGGCGTGCCGATATACCGCGATGACAGTATTGCGGCGCTTCTTGTAATGCTGAACGCGGGCGAAACTATCCCGAAGGAGCTTTATCAGATCGTTGCTGCGATATATGCCGAGGTGGTATATACAGCCAACGATATGCGAAAAAAATAACTTGCATTTTGATCGCTGAAATCCACAAAATAAATAAGGGCGCAGGAGCTGTTCCGTGCGCCCTTTTTAATTTCAGAGAGGATGGATAATATGTACGAGCAGCCTTCCCCCGAAAAGATAAAACGAATAAACAAGCGACTTGAGGGTTTTCTTTCGATGAAGTCCGTTGACACCGATCCGCAGGGTATGTATACGGGTGTGCCGGATGATCCCAACGAAAAGCCTGTACAGGATGCAGACGATCTGTAAAAGAAAAACGGCGGAGAATATCCGCCGTTTTGTATTGCTTTTTATTCCTCAGTCTTCTGAGCTGCAGGCTTCGGCATCTTGTCGATGTTTTCCATTACCAGCAGGTTCATCTCAAAGGGAGTGAACATTCTTGCGCAGTCGGGAGAACCGGGGTTAAGCAGTGCAGTCTTGCCCTTTACAGCCTGGAAAAGGCTGATAGTGCGCATCTTCATGCAGCTGAAAGTCTTTCTTTCCTGTGTAGCAAGAACAGACATTCTCTGGGGCGAAGTGAAGAAAGGAATTGCCATCTGGCCGTCCTTGTTTTTCATAGACAGGATATTGAGCATCTTCTTGCCGTTTGCGTCGGTCTGCTCAGAAGCCTGTGCAACTACGAAAACCTCTGCCATCATAAGCTCGGGGAGAACTTCCTTCCACTTGTTGTTGTCGCCGATAGCGGCAGTGATCTTGGCTTCGAGGTTCTTGTTGAAGCTCTTCATTTCCTCGGGTGTAAGCTGATTAGCCATAATTTATATTCACCTTTCTGTTTTTATCAACGTGTCTTAGCAGCGTTTTCTGTGATGATCTTTGTGATGACCTCATCAAGCGGAGAAACGCCGAGGTCGCCGTCCTTGCGGGAGCGCAGTGCTACGCTGTTTGCCTCGACTTCGTTGTCGCCAACGATGAAGAAATACGGGATCTTTTCGATCTGAGCCTGACGGATCTTCCAGCCGATCTTTTCGTTTCTGTTGTCAACAGATGTACGGATGCCCATGCTTTCGAGCTTTGCGGAAATGCTCTCGGCATATTCCTTTGCTCTGTCTGTGATGGGCAGGATGCGAACCTGCTCGGGAGCCATCCACAGAGGCAGTGCGCCTGCGTACTTCTCAAGCAGATATGCGAGGGTTCTCTCGTAGCAGCCGAGGGATGTACGGTGGATGATGTAGGGGCGCTTCTTCGTGCCGTCAACATCAACATACTCCATGCCGAACTTTTCAGCCAGCAGCATATCTATCTGGATAGTAACGATTGTATCTTCCTTGCCGAATACGTTCTTGTACTGGATATCCAGCTTCGGGCCATAGAAAGCGGCCTCATCGATACCTACGGTATAGTTTACGCCGAGGTTATCGAGGATCTTTTTCATTGTAGCCTGAGCTGTTTCCCACTGCTCGGGTGTGCCCTCGTACTTGTTCTTGGGGTTAGCGGGATCCCACTGGGAGAAGCGGAATGTGCAGTCCTCAAGCATACCTACTGTATCGAGGCAGTACTTGGCAAGCTCCAGACAGCCCTTGAATTCCTCCTCAAGCTGTTCGGGACGGAGAATGTAGTGTCCCTCGGAAATTGTGAACTGTCTTACTCTGATAAGACCGTGCATCTCGCCGCTGTCCTCATTACGGAACAGTGTGGAGGTCTCTGTCAGTCTCATGG
>JAZQEQ010000291.1:0-3703 GCA_045539055.1 Oscillospiraceae bacterium
TCCTCAGCAGTCATAAAGTTATCTCTCTCGGTATCGAGACAGATAGTTTCGTAATCCTTGCCTGTGTTGGCACTCAGAATACGGTTAAGTCTTTCCTTAGTCTTAAGCAGGTTATCTGCACGGATCTGGATATCTGTTACCTGACCGGAAAGTCCACCGCCCGAAATAAGGGGCTGATGGATCATGATCTGGCTGTTGGGGAGTGCAATTCTCTTACCCTTTGTACCTGAAGAAAGCAGGAATGCTCCCATGGAAGCAGCCATGCCCATGCAGATCGTGGAAACATCACACTTGATGTACTTCATGGTATCATAGATAGCCAGACCGTCATAAACGGAGCCGCCGGGGCTGTTAATGTAGAAATAGATATCCTTATCGGGATCCTGACCCTCAAGATACAGCAGCTGTGCAATAACCACACTTGCAGTTGCAGAATTCACTTCATCATGCAGAAGAATGATCCTGTCATTAAGGAGTCGGGAAAAAATGTCATAGGAGCGCTCGCCGTGGCTGCTCTGCTCTACAACGTAAGGAATGTATGCCATAGTTGCCATCCTTTCTCCGCGTTTGCGGAATATGTCGGTTTTTGCCGACAGGGGTCTAAACCGAAAAGCCGCGCACTGTGTACGCGGTTTTCGTAAGGTGTGAATTATTCAGTTACTTCTTCGATCTTTGCGTTATCGCGAACGATATCAAGAGCCTTTTCGATCTTCAGATCGCCTGTGATAGCGTCCTTGTCGAGTACGGACTTAACCTTATCAACATCCATCTTGTACTGCTCTGCAAGATCAGCGTAGCCCTTCTCCATATCCTCGTCAGTGATCTCAACATTCTCATTTGCTGCGATCTGCTCAAGGCACAGACGAAGATCTACCTGCTTCTTAGCAACATCCTTGAATGTAGCTCTGAACTGCTCCATTGTGATGCCTGTATACTTGAGGTAGTCCTCGATCCTGATACGGTTTGAAGCGCTCCACTCACGAGCGATGTCGTTGATGCGACGCTCATACATAACCTCAGGAACCTCTGCATCCATCTTAGCGAGCAGCGCCTCAACGAGGTCATTGTCTACCTGCTGCTCCATCTCGTCAGCAGCTCTCTTCTCGAGCTTTGTCTTGATGTCAGCCTTCAGCTCGTCAACTGTATCGAACTCGCTTACATCCTTTACGAACTCGTCATCGAGCTCGGGCATATCCTTGCCCTTGATCTCGTGCAGCTTGCACTTGAAAACAACTGCCTTACCAGCAAGGTTCTCAGCCTGATACTTCTCGGGGAAAGTAACGTTAACATCGAACTCATCACCGATGTTCTTGCCAACAACCTGCTCCTCAAAGCCGGGGATGAAGGTGTTGCTGCCAAGCTCTAAGGGGAACTTCTCACCCTTGCCGCCCTCGAAAGCCTCGCCATCAAGGTAGCCGTCGAAGTCGATAACTGCTGTATCGCCAAGGATAGTAGCTCTGTCCTCAACAGATACGATTCTTGCATTTCTGCTTCTCATCTTATCGATCTCAGCATTGATTGCATCATCATTTACAGTCTTGACTGTCTTCTTAACTTCTAATCCCTTGTAATCGGAAATCTTTACTTCGGGCTTTACAATGATGTTTGCTGTGAACTTAACGCCTGTTTCCTTGTTAACATCGAGAACCTCGGTATCAGCAACGTCAACAACATCAAGACCTGTCTTCTCAACAACAGCAACGATATTGTTGTTGTAAAGAGAATTTACAGCCTCCTCATAGAAAACGCCCTCACCATAGTGAGCCTCGATCATCTTGCGAGTAGCCTTGCCCTTACGGAAGCCGGGGATAGCGATATTCTTCTTTTTCTTGTTGTAAGCTGTGTTTACAGCAGCCTCAAACTCCTCTGCGCTGAATGTAAACTCAATAGTATAAGTATTGGTTGCGGTGTTGTTCTGGGAAATGATCTCCATTTGCGTAATTCCTTCCTGTCCGTCGGACATTGATATTTTTTAAATTCAGAAATACCTCAGCACTTCTGATCAATTTTTACCGGAGTAAAATCCACGCTGTCAGCTGATACAAGGCGGTATTCGATGCCGTTTGCGACACCGTTGAGCGCGCCCTTTATGCTGCCTCCGTGAAGATGTGCATAGTAACAGCGTTTTATGCCGTATCTCTGAAGCACGTCTGTAAGATAAACATTCTCCTCCGACCGATATATCGGTGGGTAGTGAATGAAAGCAACCGGTTCTCCGCCAAGCTTCAACGCCTCTTTGACCGAAGCCTCAAGTCGTCCAGCTTCACGGTTAAGAACCTTCATATCGGGCTGTTCCCCGTTCTCCCTTATCCAGCCGCGAGTGCCGCATATCGCGATGCCCTCGACCAGAAAAGCGTTATTGAACAGGAACTGTATCGACGTGAAACCGTTGCTCTGAATGAAATTGTTGAGCTTGTTCATGGTGCTCCACCAAAGATCGTGGTTGCCCTTGACAAGTATCTTTTTACCCTTTAAGCGCGAATGGATGAACTCCATATCCTTGTACGAATCCTCAAGCCTCAGCGCCCACGAATGGTCGCCCAAAAGCACTACGGTGTCCTCGTCGGTAACCAGTGAGTTCCAGTTAGCTTCAAGGCGCTCTAAGTAATTGCTCCAGCCCGAAAATATGTCCATAGGCTTATCGCAGCCTAACGAGAGATGAAGGTCGCCAATTGTGTAAAGCACATTCAGCCTCCCTTCCGAATTTTATGCCTTAAGGAAATCGGTCACTACGCCGGGCATATCCTGCTTTTCAACAGAGCCTGTGAAGCGTATATCCTTATCCTTTGTAGCCGCGAGAGGTGCAGGCATCTTGGTGTTTGTCATCTTCTCAAGACGATCGATGATCTCAAACTCGTCCTCAGTGTCGATAACACCGCCGACAGCCTCGTAAACCGCACCACTGAACTTATAGGGGTTAGCGGTGGAAGCGATAACTGTCTTTGTTTCATCACCTGTTGCCTTACGATAATCCTCATATACCTTTACTGCAACGGCAGTGTGTGTATCCAGCAGGTAGCTGTACTTCTCGAAAGTATCCTTGATGGTAGCCTTTGTAGCATCATCATCGCAGCAGCCTGCAAAGAACAGCTCGGAAATCTTTGCCTTTACATCAGCGGAGATCTCATACTTGCCGTCGGTCTTGAGCTTGCCGAACCAATCGTTGATAACTGCGTCGTTATCACCGCTGAGGTGGTAAAGCAGACGCTCAAGGTTAGAGGATATCAGGATATCCATTGAGGGAGAAACTGTTGTATAGAACTTTCTGTTTCTGTCGTAGATACCTGTATTTATGAAATCGGTGAGTACATTGTTGCTGTTAGAAGCGCAGATAAGCTTGTTTACGGGGATACCCATAAGCTTTGCGTAGTAAGCTGCAAGAATGTTACCGAAGTTTCCAGTAGGAACTACAATGTTGATCTTCTCGCCGAACTCGATCTCCTTGTTCTTAACGAGCTCAACATAAGTAGAGAAGTAATAAACGATCTGAGGTGCAAGTCTGCCCCAGTTGATGGAGTTTGCACTGGACAGCAGGATATTGCTCTCAGCGAGCCTGTCAGCGAAAGCGTTGTCAGTGAAGATAGCCTTTACACCGTTCTGGCAGTCGTCAAAGTTGCCCTTTACAGCGCAAACGTGAACGTTCTTGCCTTCCTGTGTGGTCATCTGACGCTTCTGCATACGGCTTACGCCGTCCTCAGGATAA
>JAZQEQ010000292.1:0-5084 GCA_045539055.1 Oscillospiraceae bacterium
AGATAGGAGCAGTCTTTTGTCACCAGAATAACTCCTGCCGAGGACTTGAAGCCGCAGAAATATCGCCTGCTTACATCCGAAGTTATAAGCGCGCCGTGAGTAGTATCAGTAAGCTTTTCAGCCAGTCTTTGTATGTTATTCATCTGCGCCACCAAGCTTGTTATGAAGCGCGTACAGACCGAGTATGTAGCTGTACTTTCCGAAGCCTGCAATGCTGCCGCAGCAAACAGGACCGATAACGGAATTTTTTCTGAACTCATCGCGGCTGTTTACATTGGAAAGATGCACCTCAACGACAGGTATCTTTATCGCTGCAATAGCATCGCGGATGGCATAGCTGTAATGTGTATAAGCGCCTGCGTTAAGGATAACACCTGCGCAGTCGAGCCTCGCCTCGTGGAGCCTGTCGATAAGGCCGCCCTCGGAATTGCTCTGGAAGAACGTAACATCATAGCCAAGCTGCTTCGCCGCATCATTGATCTCATCGTTGATGGATTTCATGGTATCGCCGCCGTATATAGCAGGTTCACGCTCTCCGAGCAGATTGAGATTGGGTCCGTTCATTACAAGGATCTTCATATAATTACCTCCGTTTAAAGGGATTCAAAATATCGTTTCATTTCTGCCGCGTCCTCTGCCTGTGTACCGTCAGACTCGCAGATCACCGAGGGAGAAAGCTGTCTGCGGTAAAGCTCCTCCATAAGAGGCTCATAATCAGGTCCCCACTGCTTGTCCGCAAAGGTCACATGACGCTTTTCGCCGCCTGCAGTGAACTCTATCCTGCTGAAATGTATGTGCATACGCGAAAGCCTGTCGTGTCCGAGCTTGTGCTCGATATAGTCCAGTATCTGCGCGTATTCCTCTTTACCTTTTATGCCTCCGAGCGTTCTTGCATTGAGATGTCCGAAGTCCACACACGGCAGAAAGCGCTCATCAACACCGCACAGCTCCACGACTTCTTCAAGTGTTCCGAGCTGATTTATCTTGCCCATAGTTTCGGGACAGATGATGATATCGGAAAGCCCGGCCTCGTCAAGCGCAGCCTGTGCTCTTTTCAGTGTGTCAAACGCAAGTGCTGTGGCTTCTTCTCTGCTCATTTTGGAGCAGGATCCCGAATGAACGACTATCTTCTCTGCGCCAACCTGTCTTGCCGCAACAGCCGACTGCATGATATAATCCACGCTCTTAAGGCGCGTTTCCTCCTCGACCGAGGAAAGCGAGATGAAATAAGGCGCGTGCAGCGTCACATAGATGCCGTGCTGCTTAGAAAGCTCTGGGAGCATCGCAACGGTATTCGCGCTGATGCGAACGCCTCTGCCGCACTCTATCTCATAACCGTTGAGTCCCATTGAAGCAAGGTATTCAGGCAGGTCCTGCGGGAATTTTCTCTTGCCCCAGCTGAGGGAATTTCCGCCCGGTCCGAAAGATATTGACATAATTTTATCTCCGTAAAAAAATATTTTCACGGACACGGCAAGCCGCGCCCCTACTTTATCTCTAATTTTGAATAATCGCGGTGGAACACAAGGCTCTCAAGCTTTCTTTTTAGCCTGAATGTCCATGTTTTTTCAAGGTGGAACGGCTCTACCAGAACAGTTCGCACGCCCTTGAAATTACCGCCCATTATATCAGTAAATATCTGATCGCCTACGACCAGTGTATCCTTTTTGGTGCTTCCCATCGCTTTCATCGCCTTGGAAATGCCGAAGGTCAGCGGCTTTGCGCCATTCGCCGTGAACGGAAGCCCAAGCTTTTCTGCAAGCGGCTCAACGCGCTTATGTGTATTATTTGATACAATGCGCATCTTAATTCCAAGTTTGCGCATCTCGTCCAGCCACTCGGGAACGCCAGCCTCAGCGGCAGGGTCTCCGTGCATGGACAATGTATTGTCAAGATCCAGCACGAGTGCTTTCACGCCGTTCTCGTGCAGGAATTTTTCGTCTATATTCAAAACGCTTTTCAGCCAGAATGTGGGCTTAAACAGCATAAATCCTCCAAAAATCGCAATCAATCATTCGAAACAAATCGGAGCGTCTGATTAAATTCATCGTTATCCCATTGGTCTATATCCCAATGCAGAATGACCTCATCATCACTGATCTTTTCAGCGTAACGCTTAGTCACATAATACTCGCCGTTTCTTTCTTCTTTCATAGAAAAGATCGTATATCCGTCCTTTTCTCTGTATTCGTATGTAAACTGATATTCTCTGCCGTCGTCCTCATACATCGTGCCTGTAAGTGTTTCCGCATCGAAATATGCGATACCCTCGTCCTCAAGCTCCCACTTGCCGCTTTTTATCGTCCAGCCTGTATACGGTGCGGGCTTTATCTCAGTTTTTTTCTGATAATCGCTCTTTGAGCCGCTTACATATCTAAGCTCGGTAATTGCGCCGTACCAGTCCAGCTCCAGAGTATCCTTGTTCATTTCTTTCACATTGAATACTATCGGCAGATTATCACCGATAGTCATTGAAAGCTGTGTAACCTCGACCGGAGCAAATCCAATGCCCTCGACATATTCGATCGACGTACCCTCTCCCAGAGAATAGGTGAACTCGCCGCCCTCGCCTATTTCAGTATTATAGCGCAAGCCTGTCCCGTCCTCGTTGAACCAGTAATACATTATGTCGTCGTCTGACCACATACCGCCTCTTACTTTTTCATTATATTCAGACCCATCAGAGCATCCTGCAAGCAGCATGAGCCCAACAACAAGCAGCGAACCAAACCTTTTCATGATATCCCCCATATACAATTAAAGCGGACATAAAATGTCCGCTTCAACCGTTTGTTTTTAAGTAGCAAATCCGTAAAATCAGAACTTGCGCTTGCGAGCAGCTTCGGACTTCTTCTTACGTTTTACCGAAGGCTTTTCGTAATGCTCTCTTTTACGAACTTCAGCAAGAACGCCGTCCCTTGCGCATGAACGCTTGAAACGCTTCAGAGCAGTATCAAGAGATTCATTTTTACCAAGACGAATTTCTGCCATCTATATTTCCCTCCCTTTGCCGTATGGCACAGGTTATTCTACAAAAAAGTAGTTATACAAAAAGTATATATCTTATTATACAACAGACATATAATTTTGTCAAGTGGTAAAATCGCTTTTTAAGAAAATTTTTCTAAAAAAGCTTAGTCTGTCACCCATTCGCTGATGTCAACGGGTGTTCCGTCAGCCCAGAGGTGCTCGAGCTGGTAAAACTCTCTGTCGTTCTCGATGAAAACGTGCACGATAACGTCGATATAATCGAGGCAGATCCAGGTCTTTGACTGGTAGCCCTCGATGCTCTTAGCCTGAACGCCCTTTTCGCCGAGCTTGAACTCGACCTCGTCTGCAAGCGCCTTTACCTGTGTCGTGCTGGTTGCAGAAGCGATAACGAAGTAGTTTGCGAGCGTTGTGAGCTCGTCCACCTTCAGTACCTTTATATCCCTTGCCTTTTTGGAATCAAGCGCCTTTACGGCAATTTCTAATTCTTCTCTGTCTGTCATAGACTCTCCTTATCCTTGTTAAAGCTCATATAGTAATTGTATGCCTCATAGGAATAGCGCGGGATCAGACCGCACTTCTTGCATACGCTCTCGATATTATAGATAAGCGCTATCGACATAGCCTTATCTATATCATCATAACAAAATCTTCTGAATTTGTCAACGTCCTTGTAGTCCCTGTCCTCGGATATCATATCCCCGAGATACACTATCTTTTCAAGCATTGACATCTCCGCGCAGCCTATCGTGTGAAAGCGTATCGCGCGTATTACTTCAGCGTCTTCTATGCGCAGCTCGTCGCGGCAGTACACTGCGCCTGCGACAGCATGCCACAGCGCAGGAGTTTCGCACTCCGCAGGGTCAGGCGCAAGAAAACTGTTTACAGTCATATCGTGCTGCTTTTCCTTACTCTCCTCTTTCATGATATCATGGAGGAGTCCTGCGAGATAGCAGCGCTTTTTGTCAGCGCCGTATCTTTCGGCAAGGTCGTAGCAGGCTTCAGCAACATTCATGCTGTGGTTGAAGCGTTTTTTGGATAGGCGCTCCTTTATAAGCTGCTCGTAATGGTCAAATTCCTCGTATCTGCTCAATTTGCGCCCTCCGAATACAGCTTTTTCTCCGCGATATACTCGGCTGCCGCCTTGGGAACGAGAGCGCTGATATCCTCGCCCTTTGCAAGTCTTTCGCGAATCTCGGTGGAGCTTACTTCAACAGCCTTTGTGGGCAGCACCTTTACCCTGCCCATCTCATTTGCAAACTCCATCATGTCCACAAGACTGTCGTTGTCGCGTGCGACTGCGCAGACCTTTGTTTCCTTCAGCAGCGACTCATACTTGTACCACTTATCAAAATAGAACAGCATATCTCCGCCGATAAGCAGATAGAACTGCTCGTCGGGACGCTCGTTTCTGAGCGCGCGGACAGTGTTTATCGTAAAGCTCTTTCCGCCGAGTCTTTTCTCAATGTCGCATATCTCAACACCCTCAATGTGCGAGAATGCTCTGCGGCACAGCTCCATCCTGTCCTCAAAGGGAGCAAGTGCTGTGTCCTTGTGCGGCGAGTCAAAGGTGGGGATTATAAGCAGCTTTTTCAGCTTAAGCTGCTTCACAGCCTCCTCCGCAAGCCTTACATGACCGTTGTGCACGGGGTTGAATGCGCCGCCGAAAATACCTGTCTTAATCAAGCTCGATCACCCTCTTCTTGGGATCCTTGCTTCTTCTGAAAAGCACGAACTTGCGTCCGATGACCTGAACTACATCAGCGTTGAGCTGCGCTGCTATCTCATCAGCTGCCTGTCTTGCAGTGTAGTCGCAGTTCTCCTGAACGCCTACCTTGATAAGCTCTCTTGCATTGAGAACATCATCAAGCTGCTTAATAAGCTCCTCACCAATGCCCTGCTTGCCTACAAAAAATATTGCGTTATAGCCCTGCGCGATGGAGCGCAGATTAGCTCTCTGTTTACTTGTCAGCATTTAATTGAATTTCTCCTTAAGAATCTCGCTAAGCTTTTCAAATGCCTTAGCACGGTGACTGATCTTATTTTTCTCGTCCTCGCCGATAGTCGCCATGCTCTCATCATCGTCCAGCATGAAT
>JAZQEQ010000293.1:0-4048 GCA_045539055.1 Oscillospiraceae bacterium
TAGGCTCAGGTCCTATCGTTATCGGTCAGGCTGCTGAGTTTGACTATGCAGGCGCGCAGGCTTGCCGCGTGCTCAAAAACGCAGGCGTAAACGTTGTTCTCGTTAACTCCAACCCTGCTACGATTATGACAGATAACGCTCTGGCAGACGAGATCTACCTTGAGCCTCTGACAGCAGAAACAATTAAAAGAATTATTGAAAAGGAACGTCCCGACAGTATGCTTGCAGGTCTTGGCGGACAGACAGGTCTGACCATTGCAATGCAGCTCTCAAAGGAAGGCTATCTTGAAAAGGCAGGCGTTCGTCTTCTCGGTACAACAGCCGAGGCTATCGACCGCGCTGAAGACAGACAGATGTTCAAGGATACAATGGAGGAGATCGGACAGCCCGTTATTCCCTCCGATATCTCCAACACTGTTGAAGGCTGTATCGAGGTTGCTAACCGCATCGGCGGCTATCCTGTAATCGTTCGTCCCGCATTCACTCTCGGCGGTGGCGGCGGCGGTGTTGCCTACAATGAGGAACAGCTCCGCATTATCGCAAGAACAGGTCTTGACACATCTCCTATCACTCAGGTTCTTATCGAAAGATATATCGCAGGATGGAAAGAGATCGAGTTTGAGGTTATGCGTGACAGCGCTAATAACTGCATCGCTATCTGTTCTATGGAGAACGTTGACCCTGTAGGTATTCATACGGGTGACTCCATCGTTGTTGCTCCTGCAATGACACTTTCTCCTCTGGAATTCCAGATGCTCAGAAAGGCGTCTCTTGATATAGTTTCCGCTCTCGGTATTGTTGGCGGATGTAACTGTCAGTTTGCGCTTAACCCCAATTCTCTGGAATATGCGGTTATCGAGGTTAACCCCCGCGTTTCACGTTCCTCTGCTCTTGCTTCCAAGGCAACAGGATATCCTATCGCTAAGGTTACATCTCAGCTTGCACTCGGTTATACACTTGATGAGATCAAGAATGAGATCACAGGTAAGACCTGCGCTTGCTTCGAGCCTACAGTTGACTATTGTGTAGTTAAGTTCCCCAAGTGGCCCTTCGATAAGTTCCTTCAGTCAAGCCGTAAGCTTGGCCCGCAGATGAAGGCAACAGGTGAGGTTATGGCTATCGCTCCCTCATTTGAAATGGCTATTATGAAGGCTGTACGCGGTGCTGAGATCTCTGTTGACACTCTCAATATGAAGCCTAAGTCCGATCTTTCTCTGAAAGAAAGACTTGCAGCTCAGGACGACCTTCGTATCTTTACAGTATTCGAGGCTATCAAGAGCGGAATGTCCTTTGACGAAATATACGAGATCACAAAGATCGACCGTTTCTTCCTTTCCAAGCTCAAGAAGCTTGCTGATTATGAAAATAAGATCGCAAATGAAGGTCTCTCTGATGAGGACTATTTCATCGGTAAGAAGATGGGCTATACAGACACAGCGCTTGCCCGTATCTCCGGCCGCGATCATCTGCCCGAAAGCCAGGCAGTTTATAAGATGGTTGACACCTGCGGCGCTGAGTTCGCAGCTGAAACACCTTATTTCTATTCCACATTTGATAGTGAATGCGAATCCCTTTCCTTCCCCAAGAGCGGCAAGCCCGTTATTATGGTTCTTGGCTCCGGTCCTATCCGTATCGGTCAGGGTATCGAGTTCGACTATTCCTCCGTTCATTGCGTATGGACTCTGAAGGAGCTTGGATACGATGTTGTTATCGTAAACAACAATCCCGAAACAGTTTCCACAGACTACGATACAGCTGACAGACTTTACTTTGAGCCCCTTTCACCTGAAGATGTTATGGGCATCATCAAAACAGAAAACCCTGTTGGCGTAGTTGTTGCCTTCGGTGGACAGACAGCTATCAAGCTCACAAAGTTCCTTGATGAAAACGGCATTCAGATCCTCGGCACATCTGCTGACGGTATCGACACAGCTGAGGACAGAGAGCGCTTTGATGCTCTTCTTGAGGAGTTCAATATCCAGCGTCCCAAGGGCCGCGGTATCAAGACCTGCGAGGAAGCACTTGAGGCTGCAAACGATCTTGGTTATCCTGTTCTTCTCCGTCCCTCATACGTTATCGGCGGTCAGAATATGACTATAGCTCACGATGATGATGACGTTAAGCAGTATATGAACATCATCCTCTCCACAGGCATTGAAAACCCCGATCTTGTAGATAAGTATATGATGGGTACAGAGCTTGAGGTAGACGTAATCTCCGATGGACGCGATGTTCTTATCCCCGGTATTATGCAGCACGTTGAGCGTGCAGGCGTTCACTCCGGTGACTCCATTGCAGTTTATCCTCCCTTCAGCATCAACGATATGATGCTTGAAACTATTATAGATTGCTCCACAAAGCTGGCGCTTTCTCTCGGCACAAAGGGTCTTGTAAACATTCAGTACCTCACATATCACGGTGAGCTCTATGTTATCGAGGTTAACCCCCGTGCTTCCAGAACAGTTCCCTATATCAGTAAGGTAACAGGCGTTCCCATGGTTGACCTTGCAAGCCGTGTTATGACAGGCGAAGCACTTCGCGACCTTGGCTACGGCACAGGCCTTTATAAGACACCTCCTTACTTTGCTATCAAGGTTCCCGTGTTCTCCTTCCAGAAGCTCTCCGATGTAAACTCCATTCTCGGTCCCGAAATGAAGAGTACAGGTGAGGTTCTCGGTCTGGGACGCACAATGGCAGAAGCTCTCTTCAAGGGTCTCACATCTGCAGGCTATAATCTCCGTCTGCCTTCCGGTCAGAAGAAGCTCGGTGCGCTCATCAGCGTTGACAAGCACGATTATTTCGAGGTTGTAACTCTTGCGAAGAAGCTTTATGACCTTGGTATTGATCTCTATGCAACTCCCGGCACAGCAGAGGCTATCTCTCATCTCGGTATCGAGGCTGAGATCGTTCCCGCTATGAAGGACGGCAACGATATGATGAAGCTCCTTGATACAGGCAAGATCGACTACGTTATCTACACAGGCTGCGAGGGCGATACAGTTGATAACTATAAGATCCTCAACCAGAGAGCTATCCAGCTTTCCATCGCTTGCCTCACAAGCCTTGACACAGCAAACGCACTTGCTGATATCTTTGCTTCTCACTTCAACCAGCAGAACACAGAGCTTGTTGATATCAACAATATGAGAACAAAGCATCAGAGAATTAAGTTTGCTAAGATGCAGGCTACAGGTAACGACTATATCTTCATTGAAAACTTCGATGGCAAGGTAACTAACCCCGAATCCCTCTGCGTATCTCTTTGCGACCGCAACTACGGTATAGGCGGCTGTGGTATCGTTCTTATTGAAAAATCCACTGTGGCTGATGTGAAGATGCGTATCTTCAACCAGGACGGTAGTGAAGGTAAGGCTGCAGGTAACGCTATCCGTTGCGTTGCTAAGTTTGTTTATGATAACGAGATCGTTTCCAAGAAGAAGATCAGCGTAGAAACAGCCAGCGGCGTGAGAAATCTCGGCATCTATACAATGAACGGCAAGGTTTCCTCCGTTTCCGTTGATATGGGCAAGGCAGACCTCACTCCTTCAAGCCTTCCCACAACTCTTGAGGGCGATAAGATCGTTGACCGCGAGATCGAAATCAATGGTAAGGACTATAACGTAACCTGCGTTTCCGTTGGTAACCCTCATTGCGTAGTTCTCTGCAAGAGAGTTGATGCAGTTGATATCGAAACTGTTGGTCCTATGTTTGAAAACAGCGAATACTTCCCCGATAGAGTTAACACAGAATTTATCCGTATCGTAAACGCGGCAACTATCAAGATGCGCGTTTGGGAGCGCGGTAACGGCGAAACTCTCGCTTGTGGTACAGGCGCTTGCGCTGCAGTTGTTGCTGCTTGCGAAAATGGCTTCTGCAAGAAGGATACTGACGTAACCGTTCAGGTTCCCGGCGGCGAGCTTATCGTTAATTACGCCGAGGACGGCAACATTACCCTCACAGGTAACGCCCGCCTGGTTTACGAAGGCGAAGTTAAGATCTAAGGATAAGGTGAGTTTTTTGCAGAGAACCCTTTTTAAGGAAAAGGGTT
>JAZQEQ010000294.1:0-4753 GCA_045539055.1 Oscillospiraceae bacterium
GCGGGACTTGAACCCGCACGAGATTGCTCCCACTAGCACCTGAAGCTAGCGCGTCTGCCGATTCCGCCACACCTGCATATATGATATCTCATATTTTCACTCGGGTGAGATATCCCGAGACGGGCTGTTACAGCTGATCCGCAAAGTTGTCATTTCTGACAACGTATATATTTTAGCACGATGACGCTCGTTTGTCAAGGGGTTTTTGAAATTTTTTTAATATTTCGGGGAAATTGTTGACTTCGGCGCTTTAATGAGCTATAATTAAAGTGCATTGAAACAGTGTCGGGGAGGTGTGAGGATGAAGAAGTTTGTAAAAACCACATGGATATTCTATCCGCTGATACTCGGTGCGCTGATGTTCTTTCTGCTACCGTATTTCCCCGATCTTACAGAATATTTCGTGTCGCGCGTGCTGTTTAAGATCGTGACAGTGCCGATAGGCTTTCTGACATCGCTGCTGCCGTTTTCGCTGACGGAGCTTTCGCTGATACTTGCGCTGCCGCTGCTGGCACTTATCATCGTGTTGTTCGTAAAGCGTATGAAAAACAGTGATAACAGAAAAAAGACTGCGCTAAAGGCAGGGCGCTGCGTGTGCGGATTTCTGTCGTTCGCGGTGCTGCTTTATATGATCTGCCACGGCGCGAATTATTATCGTCACACCACGGCGCAGCTCATGGGGCTTGATATGACGCAGCGCAGCACCGAGGAGCTTGCGGAGGTATGCTATAAGCTGATAGACGGCGCGAAGGATGCCGAAAAGGAGCTTACTCGTGACGAAAAAGGCTGTGTAGTGCTGACTGAGGATATATTCACCACGCTCTCGCGCTCAAACAGCGGATACAATGCCATCATGGACGAGTGCCCGTGGCTCTGGACCAGCGTCTGGAGACAGAAGCCCGTGATGCTGTCCTACTGGTGGTCGTATACGGGAATAACAGGAATGTATTTTCCGTTCTATGCAGAAAATAATGTTAATATAGAGCAGCCCGATTACAGCATCCCGTTCACGGCTGCGCACGAGTCGGCTCATTCGCGCGGTATCGCTTTCGAGGACGAGTGCAATTTCTATGCATTCCTGTCCTGCATAAACAGCGAATATCCCGAGTATCGCTATGCGGGTTATATGGAGGCTCTGCTGTACTGCAAGAATGCCCTTGCCGATGTTGATGAGGACTTGTGGTTTGAGGTTGACAGCACTATGTCTGATGGCATGAGGGCGGATCTCAGAGCCAACAATGAGTTTATAGACAGATTCAAATATGTGCCGCCCGAGGATCCCGAGGACGAGCCGCAGTTAAGCGGAATGTGGGAGATGGCGGGTACGGTGAATGATACGTTTATCACGATACAGGGTGTCGAGGAGGGCGCGGAGAGCTATCGGATGGTAGTGGAGCTTATCCTTGCATACTATTACACAGAAGGTTTTTAAGCTATGATCGGAACTTTAGTAAACACAGGAACTATACTTTGCGGCTCGCTTATCGGCGGTCTGCTCAAAAAGGGAATAAAGGACAAGTACCGCGATGCGCTGTACAATGCGATGGGACTTGCGGCTATCGGTATCGGCGTGAATTCTATATGCACCAATATGCCGAACAGCGCGTATCCTGTGCTTTTTATAGTAAGCCTTGCGCTTGGAAGTCTGCTTGGCTCGGTGATAGACCTTGATGAGAAGTTCAACAGGCTTGTCGGCAAATTTTCGAAATCAAATCTTGGACAGGGGCTTTCGACGGGCATCCTGATGTTCTGCATCGGAACGCTGTCGATACTCGGTCCGATCAACGCCGCGCTCTACGGCGACAATACATATCTTTTCACCAATGCAACCCTCGACCTTGTTACCTCTATGGCGCTTGCTTCGACCTATGGCTTTGGCATGATGATAGCGGCAGGCGTGCTTTTCCTGTGGCAGGGCGGTATCTACCTTTGCGCAGGCTGGCTTGCTCCCGTGCTCAACGGCGGACTTATGACCGAGATATCCCTTGTCGGAGGCTTCCTTATTGCGGCATCGGGCATTTCGATACTGGGAATAAAGAATATGAAGACAATAAATATGCTGCCCGCGCTGCTCGTGCCGCCGATATGGTTTGCGCTTAAAGCGCTGATAGGCTTTTGAGAAAACAAAATATTTATAAATCAATCAATTTTGTTTCACAATAATTACACAAAAGGGCAGTATACTGTGAACATAACAACAGAAAAGTAACTCCTGCGAAAGGAATAGGTCTTATGTACGAGAATAACAACAATAACTATAATATCAATGACGGACATCAGGGCTTTTATCCCGATATGGGACAGCAGCCGCAGCCCGAGCAGGCTCCCGAGTCTCAGAAGAAAGCTCGTAAAAAGCACGGCACAGGCAAGGTGATCGCGCTTCTTGCGGCGGTAGTTATCGCGGGCGGCGGCGCAGGCTTTCTGGGCGCGTACTTCGGCTCGGAGGCCATGAGAGGTCCTGACATCGTAGCGGACGGAGGGGCTTCGGGCAGCACATCTTCCGACGGTGGTCAGACCTCAAAGCCCGACAGCTCCACCGAGAGCAAGCCTACACTGGACGAGCTTCAGGAGGGCGTTACGGTCACTCATGTAGCGGTTGGAGAAACGGAATTCAATTCTGACGGCTCGTTTGCGTATACGCGCGATCTTGTTGCGGCGGTGCGCGATTCGATCGTATATGTCGAGGTCTACACGAGATCCTACTACGGCTCTGAAGAGCCTTATGGTGCGGGCAGCGGCATAATCATCTCAAGCGATGGCTATATCATAACTAATGCGCACGTAGTTGATGGAATGGACAGATTTGTTATCCATGTGACCACTACCGACCCGATCGAGGGCACGGGAGTAGTTGAGGAATACGAAGCTGAGCTTGTCGGCAGCGATACTGATACCGATCTTGCGGTGCTGAAGATAGACGCTACAGGGCTTCAGGCGGCAGTACTGGGCGACTCGGACGATCTCAGACTCGGCGATGATGTAGTTGCTATCGGAAATCCCCTCGGACTTGAAACCTCTGTAACAAAGGGCATCGTTTCGGGACTCAACCGTGAGCAGTACAGCCTCAGTGAGCGCGAGCTGAGCAGCATCCAGACCGATGCTTCCATAAACAGCGGCAACTCGGGCGGCGGACTGTTCAATATGCACGGTGAGGTAGTAGGCGTTGTAAACTCCAAGCTTATCTACAACAATGCTGAGGGCGTAGGCTTTGCCATCACCATCAATGAGGCAAAGTCGGTAATTGACGACCTTATCTCCAAGGGCTATGTTTCGGGCAGACCCATCCTCGGCATCACCTGCCTTGAGGTCAGCGAGTATGTCGGAGCTATCCAGGGCATGACTCCCGGACTGTATATCACGGCTATCGACAAGAGCCTTGCTATCGCGGACAGCCAGCTTGTGGTGGGCGATACCATCGTAAAGGTAGAGGGTATCTCGGTGACATCTGTCAGCGAGGTGAGCGATATCCTTGCGGAAAAGGCTCCGGGCGATGTCGTTGAGGTCACGGTAGTGCGAGTTGATTCGCTGGGACGCAACAAGGAGATATCCTTCCCTGTGACGCTTTCCGAATACAGCGGCGGATAATAAAACAAATTCCCCCATTCGTGAGAATGGGGGATAATTTTATGCGTTTTCCTTTACCGCTCTGTCAACAGCGAGCGCCAGCGCACATTCAAGGCGCTTTTTCTGCATCTCGCAGGAGAGCTTGTGGGGCTTGTTGATGTCGCCCTCGTAGATAAAGCTGTTTGCGTTGCAGCCGCCCGAGCAGAAGAACTTTGCCCAGCAGTCGCGGCAGCCCTGCTTGCTGTAGACATGAGTGCCTGCGAAGGTGTTTTTGATATCCTCGTTGAACGTGCCGTCGAAGAGGTTGCCCATCTTCCATTCCTCAACACCAACGAACTGGTGGCAGGGGTATATGTCAGCATTGGGAGTTACTGCGACATAGTCGTTGCCGCAGCCACAGCCGCGAAGTCGCTTGATAGCGCAGGGACCCTGATTCAAGTCGACCATGAAGTGGAAGAAGTTGAACTTGTCCTCGGTACGGTTTGCCATGGCCTCGCACAGGCGGTCGTACTCGGAGAATACGCGGGGCAGGTCAGCCATCGTGATAGCGTAGGGCATCTCGAGGTCTGTCACAACGGGCTCTGCGGAGAGCTGCTCAAAACCGAGGTCGCGCATATGCAGAACGTCATCTGTGAAGTCGAGGTTGTACTTTGTGAATGTCGCGCGCACATAGTAGTCCTTGTCGCCGCGGCTCTGAACGAGCTTCTGGAAGCGCGGTACGATTATATCATAGCAGCCCTTGCCGTTTACTGTCTTGCGGATGCGGTCGGTTACTTCCTTTCTGCCGTCGAGGGACAGAACGCAGTTTGACATCTCGCGGTTGATGTATTCGATCTTCTCATCGTCGAGGAGCATACCGTTTGTTGTGATTGTGAAACGGAAGTTCTTTCCGTGCTGCTTTTCAATGGAGCGCGCGTAGTCAACAGTCTGAACAACGGTATCCCATGCCATCAGAGGCTCGCCTCCGAAGAAGTCCAGCTCCAGATTTACTCTGTCGCCCGAGTTTTCGATAAGGAAATCGATAGCCTTTTTGCCTGTTTCGGGGGGCATGATGCAGCGGCCGCCGCCGAAGTCGCCTGTTTCAGCAAAGCAATATTCGCAGCGCAGGTTGCAGTCATGCGCAACGTTGAGGCACATGGACTTTACAGGGGACTTCATGCGGGTGTTTGTGTAGCGCTCGTAGTCGTCC
>JAZQEQ010000295.1:0-5797 GCA_045539055.1 Oscillospiraceae bacterium
AAGCCTACCTCCGACATATATTTAGCCATCTGGTTGATGTTATCGCAGGTGAATATCTTTGCCGTCATCTGGAAGAGCGACATCTCTTCGGTCTGATAACGGTTGAAACGATCATTGAGCTTTGTAAGATGCTCACTCGCATTTATGTAGCTCTCCTTTACACAGCCGCAGGACTGAGCCAATGTAAGACGCGGACGAACGAGATGATCTCCCGAATTTTCCGCAAGCTTATCCTCATTTTTCAGAAGCTCGGCTATGATATCAGCTATCTCAGCATTACTGCACATAGACGTGCTGACAGTAGGACTTGAGATCTTTACATCGTTTATTCCGTCAAAGCCTGTTACTATTATATCGTCTGGCACAGCAATGCCATTTTCCTGTAGCACAGAGCATACGGTTACTGCCATCGTGTCATTTGCGCAGATAATAGCATCAGGAAGCTCTCCCGAATCTATCAATGCCTGTGTAGCAATTTTAGTAGGCGCGGACCAGAAATTACCGTAGCTTACCATACTGTCGTTAAACGGTATATCAAACTCCGCAAGTATCTCCTTAAAAGCCTCGATACGCTCTTCCGAGAAAGAATTGCCCTCAAAGCCTGCCATAAAGTGAGGCTTACGGACATTATGCACGCCGAGCACATGACGTGTGATCTCGCGCATACCCTCTTTATAGTCGAAAGTAAGATTTATGCAGCCCTCAATATATCCGCCAACGACGAACACAGGCTTTCCACACTGCTTTGCACGGACAATGATATCATCTGCAAGCTTTCTGTCCTTTATCTTCTCATATGTAACAACGATAGCATCAAGAACATCAAAATCAACAAGCTCAAATACGCTCTTTTCGCCGATCTCTTCGGGAGTATTATTACTTAACTCAGAGCAGGTAGAGTATACAAAGATACGATAATCATACTCAGCGAGCTTCTCATCAAGCCTTGTTATCAGGAGATTTGCAGACGGAGTGTTGACTCTCGTTGTTATAATGCCAAGAATCTTTTTACCGAAGATCATATACTCACCTCCTTATAGGGTTTGTATTAGTATATCATGCCGTCAAAGCGAAAGCTTTGCATTTGCGCAGCAAATGAACTGCACCAGCAGTTGCGACAGCCATTCAATAATAACAGCGCAATTGCCGCAAGGCAATTGAAGTTAGCTGTTATTATTATAACATACTTTATATTATTTTTCAAGAGCAAAAGCAAAAAATAACAAAGACCCCATCTATTTCCTAGACGGGGTCTTTATTTACGATCACTTTCCGCCGAGTCCGCCGAACAGACCGCCGATCTTGTCAGCGATACCGTCAAAGTTGATCTTGGACTTTACGCCATCGATAACGTTATTGATAACATCATCGGGAAGATCCATACCGATAACACCCTCAACTGCCTTGATAGGCTCGTTCTGGAACTTGTTTGCGAAATCCTTGTCGCTCTTTACCTTGTCAACGATCTCGTCAACCTTTGCCTTGATATCCATGTAGAACACCTCTTTCGTAGAATTTACAATTATATTTTACCACAGTCTATTAACTTTTTCAAGTACCCAACATGATATTTTAGTGAAAAATCAGGCATGAACATGGTCATGAGCTGTTGACGCGCCGCCTTGCAGTAAATGCTGATGTTCTTCACCGAGCACCTGAGCAAGATCTATCTGGATAGAACGATAGCTGTCGCCGTCAAGGAAAGTGATACGGAGCATATTCTCCATTATCCAGTCAATATAATAATCATCCGCATTAGCCGAGTGCCTGTGGATATCAGTGGTCGCGAGCAGTACTACTTCATTGTGTTCGTAATCCGACACGAATACCGTAAGCGTACCAAATTCATCGGGATAACGCGCCTCAAACAGCAACAGGCTCATTTCGCTGTCAGTATAATCGTATGTTGCGGTGCTTTCGGGCTTGGAGCCCTGTACCCAGAAAAACGAGAACATAACGACCGCAAGCGAAGCAACAAAAAGCACAACAAAGCCCGTTATACGTCCTCTTTGCTTCTTATCATCCGAGTTTATGATATTTATTATAGCAAACGCGAACATTGCCGATACGATCGCCAGTGCGACCGCAACGACTATACCGAAGCTGTCCAGCGGATGCGAAGTGATCATTTTCCCGTCGTCATTAAGGACATATTCAGTAGGAAGGCTTTCCCTCAGCGAGTCCAGTATTGCAGCGACAATAAGCATAAGCACGTCCACTGCCGCGATGATTATTATCGCGAGCCTTTGTCTGAATGATATTTTATGCTGCATTTCTGCTCCTTTCGCTTACGGCTTCTCTCCAAAGATAGGAGAGCCGTTCTTGCTTATCACGATATGCCCTGCATTTCCTGCGGAATAGTCATTGCCAAGATTGAATTCTGTCCAGTCGGAGCGCGTGATGCGCACTTGCACTGTCATGGAATCGCCTGCATTGAAAGTGCCGCTGCTGAATTTCACAGTACATTTTGTATCGGCATTTTCACCGCTGACGCCGGTGAAATCGCCGCTTATATTGCTTGTAAGCGCAATGTAATTGCTGCCGTTAGTTGCCGCATGATCACACCAGAAGCACAGATCGGAATTACCATCATCAGTAAAGAAATAGTCGATAGTAAGCTTTGACAGATCTATTGAAGCGCCTGTGTTATTGGTGATATCAAGTGTAAACTGGATGGTATTGCCCATGCCGCCTGCACCGCTCTGGCTCAGACTTACCGCAACACCGTTATCCTCAGCGGACGGATTCTGCGGAAGCGGCTTTGCTGTTGTAGTGCTGTCTGACGCGCCTCCGCCTGTATTGCCGCCGGTAGAGGGCTTTACTGCTGTACCTGCGCTCTTGCCGTCAGGAACTGTACCGAATACCAGCTCTCCGCCCTCGAAAGGCGCCATGTGGACAGCTCGCACCTCGGACGAGCCGTTGGTGCCGACAAGCTCCTGATAGGACGGGTCGTTAGTTGCATCCCAGACACCGCTGCTTGATGTGATACGGAACTGCACTTCCTTTTTGTACGCGCTCTGTCCGCCCGGGTATATCTTAGTTCCCGAGAAATCTATCTCTGCGTAATAAATATGTTTAGCCTCATCATGGCAATAGATACCTGCGCCCTTGCCGCCCTCGGAGTAGTTGGTAGACAGCGTAAGGTCAGATGCGCTGCCGCCTGCCGCATATATTTCGGAAAGATCCATGTAATATCGTAGCTTGAGATCATCTGTAACACGCGCAGGCCATGAAGTCTTGTTGTATACAAGCGCCTTTATCTCAGTAAATCCGTTGCCCTGTGCGTTGGTACGATAGTCAACATACAGCTCCTCGCCTACCTCCTCGACAGCGCCAAAATCCACCAGCGTCTTGCCGCCGTACTTATCGTACATTTTAGCGAGAAGTCCTGTATAACCTGCATTATAGTCGCAAGCGACCTCGTTACAGTTATAATCCGAAACTGTATCGGTATAGCCGTCATTGGCGTTAGGACCGCCTACCAGTGCGCCATAAAGCGTATGACGGTGGTAGTTAGGCTCATTCATGTTATCTGCCCAGCTTCCCTGTGCAGTACGGTGATGCGGATGCTCGGGAGGATTTTCACCGAAGCCTACAACGAAGCTTCGTCCTGTGCTTCCGAGCGCATAGTTTATCTGGCTCTCGTAGAACTTTGTATAAGTATCACGCTTGGCAGACGGGCAGCCATCCCAGTCGGAATACACCGCCGCAATATAGCCCGAGGTGGTAGCATAACGCAGACTTCCCCAGCTATCTATCCATGCGAGTCCCTTGGGTGTATAGGTCACGCGCTCGCCGCCTGTACCTGTCGTCCACCAGTCAAGGTTTTTCTCGACCTTGTCCTTATAGGTCTGCTTACCTGTGATCTTAGCAAGCATAGTAGCTGCGCCTATCGACACATCATCCCAGCACATCGTCCACTTATAATCGCAGGACGCGTTCTGAATGTACTGCTCCGCCTTATTGAGGTAGCTGCTGTCATTGGTCGCGAGGTAAAGCCATGTACCTGCCCATGCAAGCTCGTCATAGAAGCCGCTCCACGAATTGTAGAAGCCGTTTGCTGCAGTATAGCCGCTGTCGCTCTTTGTACGCTCGGCAAAATCGTAAAGCTGCTTTGCGTGAGTAAGGCACTCCTTTGAATAGGTCGGGTCAACATCCTTAAACACAAGCGCACAGGACGCAAGAGATGCTGCCGCCTCAGCTACAACGCATGAACCGGGATTGCTTGCAGTTACCTTGAAGCTTGGGCGGTCCATCTGCATTACTTCGGCAGCGCCCCACCACGCATGGCCCTTATTACCGTCGCCTACCTGATAGTAGTAAACATCAGGCTCGGGATGGCACTTCATGAGATAATCATTCACCCATTTCAGTGTATCAAGCATATACTCGTACTGACCGCTCTCTGTATATGCGTTTTTGTACTCAAAAACTGACCACGCAAGCACCGATGAGGTATATGCCATCGGCAGGTTGAACTTTACATTATCACCTGCATCATAAAGACCGCCTGTGAGGTCAAGTCCCGCGTCCGCGCCGTCAGTCATTCCCGAATCACCGCGCCAGTTGGTGCGGTCGTTATCTTCGTCGATATCGCCCGAGCGCTGGAGCTCATAGAAGATGATGGACTTCTGCAGAGCCTCGCCGTAATTGTATGTACCTGTTGAAGTTGTCCCCTCATAGCCGCTGCCACTTTCACTGAGATCAGAATCATTGATCACGGGTTTCTGCGTTGAAGTCGTAGTTGTGATAGTAGTTATAAAATCGGGGATAAAAGAAGGAAGCTGCTGTGTTGTCTGTGATGTGGTGCTTTCAGCTTCATTGGGAGCGGTGCTGCTCTGTGTAGCGGCAGAAGCTGTTGTCGAGGCTGTGGTCGAGCCTGAAACAGACGTGCCGCCTGTCGCCGAAGTCTGTTCCGTTGCAGAAGAACTACCCGAAGTCGTGGTTTCTGCCGAGGTAGATGCACTTTCGCCGCCGTTACAGCCTGTAAGAAGAACGCACGCCGCAAGAAAAGCAGCCGCTGCGCGATTTTTTATACTCATATAAGACCTCCGTTTGAAGATATTATTCCATCTTATATAATACTCCAATTATCACAGATTGTCAAGAATATCCTGAACGACAAAACAGGCTGACGTCAATCAGCCTGCTTTATATTATTTAGGAAAACAGATCCTTGATCTTATCAAAGAAGGAGCTGCGCTTTTCGTAGTTCTTCTCGTTGAGCGTATCCTCAAATGCCTTGAGTGCATCCTTCTGAGCCTTGTTGAGATTTCTCGGAACCTCTACAAACACCTTGACGTACTGGTCGCCTCTGCCCTCGCGCTGGAGCTTCTGGACGCCCTTGCCCTTCAGTCTGAACGTTGTTCCGGGCTGAGTGCCTGCGGGAACGTTGTAGGTAACACTGCCGTCGATAGTGGGCACCTCTATCTCTGCACCGAGCGCCGCCTGCATATAGGTTATCGGCACCTCTATCCAGATATCGTAATCCTTGCGCTCAAAAACAGGATCCTTACGCACGGAAATGCGCACATTCAGATCGCCGCGCGCACCGCCGTTAGTGCCGAGGTTGCCCTGACCACGAACAGCCATTGTCATGCCGTCGTTGATACCTGCAGGAATGTTGATGGAAATGATCTTCTTTTTCTGAACGCGACCGCTTCCCGAGCACTTGGAACAGGGATTCTCGATGATCTTGCCCTTGCCCTGACACTTTGTACAGGGACGTGTGCTGGTCATCATACCGAACATACTGCGCTGCTGGAAGTTCACCTTACCCGTTCCATGGCACTCGCCA
>JAZQEQ010000296.1:0-3233 GCA_045539055.1 Oscillospiraceae bacterium
AACGAATGATAGTGATCCTTGCGGGTGCTGTGATGAACCTCATACTCGGCTATTTCGTTTCGGTCGGCTATGTCTGTGCAATGGATGATGTTGCAACCACCACCATCAGCACATTCCGCGAGAATTCCGTCAGCAGTCAGCAGCTTATGCTGGATGACAGGATAACCTCCATTGACGGACTTCCTATCTTTACTTCAACCGATATCATCTATAAGCTTCAGAGTGGAGGCACTGCAACGGATGACGGCTATGTTTCGTTTGATATTGTCGTTGACAGAAATGGTGAGTCCGTAAACCTTGACGATGTAAAATTTGAGCTTATGGGCTCCGAAAACGGTATAAACTCCATTTATTTCGATTTCACTGTTTATCCTATGGATAAAAATGTAGGCAGCGTTCTTTCCGAGGGCTTCCGCGAGTCTGTGACAACAGGAAGACTTGTCATGCTGACATTCTGGGATCTTATTACGGGAAGATACGGACTCAACGACCTTTCAGGTCCTATCGGAGTTGTCGATGTCGTTTCGCAGACAGTTGAAAAGGGATTTCTGGAGGGGCTTGTCGATTTCCTTTATATAGTTTCTCTTATAACGATAAATCTCGGAATCTTCAACCTGCTTCCGATCCCTGCGCTGGACGGCGGACGTTTTCTGTTCCTTGTGATCGAAGCTATACGCCGCAAGCCTATGAAGCCCGAGCATGAAGGCATAGTTCATTTTATCGGCTTTGCGCTTCTTATGGTCTTAGTGGTTATCGTAACATTCAATGATATAGTCCGTCTGTTTTCGGGAGGTTAATTTGAGTAAAAAGACCGTCAGAGTCGCTGATCTTACACTCGGCGACGGTAAGATATATATCCAGTCTATGCTGAATGTCCCTGCAAGCGATGTCGAAGGCAGCGTCAGACAGGCTGTCGAGCTTGAAAAAGCAGGTTGCGAGATAGTTCGTGCCGCGATCCCAACGCTTGATGATGTAAGGCTGATACCTGCAATAAAGTCGGCTGTAAAAATACCGCTTGTAGCAGATATCCATTTTGATTACAGAATTGCGCTTGCGGCTGTTGAAGCTGGTATTGACAAGGTGCGCATAAACCCTGGCAATATCGGCTCGGCAGACAGGGTAAAGGCTGTTGCTGATGCCTGCAAGGAGCGCGGAGTTCCGATAAGGATAGGTGTAAACAGCGGCTCGCTCGAAAAGGAACTGCTTCAGAAATACGGAAGTCCTACCGCGGAAGCTCTTGTAGAAAGCGCAGCAAACCATATCAGACTGCTTAATGACTGCAATTTCGATTATATCGTAGTCAGCATCAAGTCGTCGGACGTGCGCCTTATGATCGAAGCTTACCGACTGTTTGCAAACCGCTTCGACTATCCTCTGCATCTTGGTGTGACCGAAGCAGGAACTGAGCGCATGGGAATTATTAAGTCCGCGATGGGTATAGGCTCGCTGCTTTGCGACGGAATAGGTGATACTATCAGAGTATCTCTTACCGCCGATCCGGTTCGCGAGGTCTATGCTGCAAAGGATATACTTAAAGCCTGCGGAATAGGCGGCGGAGTTCAGATCGTATCCTGTCCGACCTGCGGCAGGACAAAGATAGACCTTATCGGGCTAGCATCTCAGGTAGAGGAACTTTGCCGTGATATCGCTAAGGATATCAAGATCGCTGTAATGGGTTGTGTCGTAAACGGACCTGGTGAGGCTCGTGAGGCTGACCTCGGTATAGCAGGCGGCGATGGCGTTGGACTTATCTTCAAAAAAGGCGAGATACTGCGCAAGGTCCCTGAGGATATGCTTCTAAGCGAGCTTAAAAAGGAAATTGAATTACTGTAAGCAATACTTACATGGAAGGAAGTTAAAATGTCTGCAAAGATCAGTGAATTGTTTGACAAGCTCACGCTCTCCGCTGCGGTAGCGGACGGCAGAGTGCTGAAAATGGTATATAACGAGACTAAAAACGCTCTGAATATAAATCTTGAGCTTGATGATACTGTTACAGCGTCTGAGCTTATCGCTCTCAGCGAGCAGCTTACTGCTTCACTCGGTGATACAGAGGTTGCGGTATATCCGAAATATCACAGCTCGCTCTTTACAGTAGATTATCTTTATGAGATAATTGCGCTGTTAAAGTCCAAATTCGGCGCTGTAAACGGTTATCTTGACGATATTGAGATATCTGATGACGGCGATACATACGAGATTTCGCTGAAGCGCGGTGGCAGGGATATACTGCTTGGAATGGAGATCGACAAGAAGATATCCACATATGTAAAGGGCTTCTTCGGTATTAAGATAAACGTAGTGTTCACAGGAACAGCAGAGCTAGACATTGAGCAGGCTCTTATTGAGGAGCAGTCTGCGCCCGTGCCTGTTATATCTCTTACACCACCTCCGTCGTCGGGGGAGAATAAGTATTCGGGCGGCGGAAACGGCGGCTCGGGTGCGCCAAGAGGCGGCGGAAACGGCAGACGTCCTGCAGTGTTTGAGGAAGCTAAGGAGATAATGCTCCCCTTTGAGCACGAAAAGTTCAGCAGCAAGGCAGAGCTTTTCTATGGCAAGGGAATTTCCGAGGCTCCGCTGCTTATGTCAGAGAATTTTAATGAGGGCGACGAGGTTACTCTCTGGGGCGAGGTCTTCAAGACCGATGAAAAGACCTCGCGTGATGGAAATACCTTTATTTTCACTGCATATTTCTCGGACAAGACCTCGTCGGAGATACTTAAAATTATTACTCCTACGACCAATGCTGATGTGATCAAGAACCACATCAAGCCCGGTAAGGCGATCATACTCACAGGTAAGTTCGAGTTTGATACTTTCGCAAAGTGCCTTAACCTGCGCCCTTATTCAATTGCAAATGTAAAGGTCAACCAGCGTAAGGATAACGCAGAGGAAAAGCGTGTTGAGCTGCATATGCATACAAATATGTCGGATATGGACGCGCTGACACCTGCAAAGGACCTTGTAAATCAGGCTTTTGCATGGGGACACAAGGCGGTCGCTATTACTGACCACGGCAACTGTCAGGCATATCCCGAGGCTATGAACACTGTCGAGAAGATACGCAAGGACGGCGGCGAGATGAAGGTCATCTACGGTATGGAGGCGTACTTTGTAAATGACAGCGGCGCGCTTGTTGAGGGCTGCACTGAGCATGGCATAAATGACGATATAATCGTATTCGATATAGAGACCACAGGTCTTAGTAACGAAACAGAGCGCATTACTGAAAT
>JAZQEQ010000297.1:0-6664 GCA_045539055.1 Oscillospiraceae bacterium
CCTCGCCCTCTCCGATAACGTCGATCTCCACTGCAAGATGTCCGTGGAAGTCACTTGTGTCGCACTTCGCCATCTCTTTTTTGGCGGTTGCAACGATCTCTTCGTATGTCATTATACACACTCCTTTGATTTTTGTTTACCATACTATTTTACCATGTTTTGAGCCTTTCGTCAATACCTGCCGAAATGTGGCAGGATACTTGTAATTTCCGCAACTTTGTGATACAATAAAAGCATACCGAAAGGAGCATTGAAATGGACGAAAAAAAGAATATCCCCGCTCCGCAGAAGGACAGCTCCGAGCCGACAGTCGGTGAGCCTACATGGGTCGATGACATGAAGCAGGAGCTTGAGGACTACATCGAGGAACAGGGCATTTATATCAGACAGTAAAAAAAGCGGACAGGTATTCCCTGTCCGTTTTATTATTCCATAAGTATGACGGTGATGGGCTTATTCAGCTCACTGCAGCGGTCAACCACATACCTTGTGCCGCGCGATTTGCCGTCCCAGACCGCTATCACCCTGTCAGCATA
Organism: Oscillospiraceae bacterium; assembly: GCA_045539055.1. Taxonomy (GTDB): domain Bacteria; phylum Bacillota; class Clostridia; order Oscillospirales; family Ruminococcaceae; genus CAG-115. The sequence continues at coordinate 537 of JAZQEQ010000297.1, forward strand.
TTCGATTATCTGCAGATTGCGCTTCAGCGGTGCGCCCTTGCCATAATGCCTGTAATCGGGACGGAATTCGGTATATTTGATGCCGTGCTTTTCAGCATACTCCTTTGCACAGGTATCAATGCCCTTTGCGCCGCCGCTTACTATCTCCTCTGTGCTTTTTGGCAGATAATCCCCGAGGTCATCCAACCATAATCTTCTTGAACCGATCACCGCTACTTTCATAAGCTCCTCCTCGTTCGTGATGTCACTATAATGTCATTATATCACCATTTTGGTTAAAATGCAATATTCATGCTAAAATAATGTCATAATAACATCATAAGGTGGTCATAACATGAAAGACGATGATAATATTATCAGGTTTTCTCTTAGAATAGATAAAGACTTATTTCAAAAATTCAGATATATTGCGGAGTATAATGCTCGCTCTGCAAACCGCGAGCTTGAGTTCTATATCAAGCACCGTGTAATGCGCTTTGAAGAAGAACACGGCGAGATAATTATCGAAGCGGATGATGAAAGCTGAACGGACAGGCGAAAGCCCTGTCCTTTTTTTGCAATGCTGATATTGAGATCTGTCCGCGGAGCGGACACCAAAATTGTCCATTGTCCATTGTCAATTGTCCATTAAAAAAGGCGGAATCACTTCCGCCTTTTTATTTTAATCCTTGACCACATGAACATCAAGCTGATCGAACGGTATCGAGATATCGTTCTCGATAAACGCCTTGCGAACAGCCTCGGTAGTGGAAAAATACACATCCCAGTAATCAGCCGTCCTGCACCACGGACGAGTTGCGATAACTACCGCGCTTGCGCCGTGCTCCAGCATACGGACAGTAGGCTCGGGGTCTTTGAGCACCTTGGGGTTGCTCTGAAGCACCTCCAGCAGGATATCGCGCGCCTTTTCGTAATCATCCTCATAAGAGATGGAGAACGTAAGATCAACGCGGCGCGTATCATTCGTGGAGTTGTTCACAACAGTAGCGTTCACCGCCTGACCGTTGGGAATGAATATAGCCTGATTGGAAACCGAGTCAAGCCTTGTGTGCAGTATGGATATCTGCGCAACAACGCCCTCAACGCCGTTTATAATAATGTAATCACCGATCTTGAAGGGCTTTGTTATCATCAGTACAAAGCCGCCTGCGACATTCGAAAGGCTGTCCTGAAGCGCAAGTCCTATCGCAACACCCGCCGTACCTACAACGGTAATGACCGAGGTCGTGGGAATTCCAAGCATCGAAAGCACTACGATGAGCAGGATAACATAAAGCACGATCTTTATGCACTGTTTCAGGAACTTCGCCGCAGTGAGATCCACCTTGGACTTGTCAAGTCCCTTGGATATCAGCCACAGTGCAAACTTGCACGCAATAAGTCCGACGATAAGTATAAGTATTGCGAAAAGCAGTGTGGGGATCGCGTGGAGTATGCTGTCAAGCAGGTTGCTGAAAAATCCGCCTATCTTGTCGAATGCCTCCTCGGGCTTATCAAAAAGCTCGTTCACCTTGTCGCCGAGAGTTTCTTCAGTAATCGCCTCGACAGTTGCGGCACCCGCCGCAAAGAAAAAGGGTATCATTTTAAAAGTGCCTCCAGTCCTTCAACAGCCGCGTCAGCGTCAGACTCGCGTATCAGCACGGAGATCTCGTCAACGCCTGTTGTGATGAGAAGTATCATAGCATCGATGCGGTTGAGCATATTGAACACCTTTGCCGCAAAGCCTGCCTGTGTTTCCATGTCGCTTGTCTTGATAACGATCTTGCGGTTGCCGCTGTTTATCATGGGAGTGATGCCGTGCTTGTCCTTGAGCTGCTTCATAGCAGTGAGCAGGCGCGGCATATCGTCATCGCTGAGCGTAAAGCCAAAGCCGAAGCGCTCGGACATGGGTGCTGTCATAGATATCATGTCGATGTTGATGTCAGCTGCCGCAACAGCAGCGAGAGTGTCCTCCATTATGGTCTTGTAAAGAGGAACATTGTTGAATGTAACAGCGGAAATGTTTTCGGTCACTATAATGCTCATAATTCTCTCCTTTTCATATCGGACACGGCAAGCCGTGTCCCTACGGTCAATTCTCCTTTATCAGGTCGGACATGGCGTACAGTCCTGCCTCGGTCTTGCCTGCGAGGAATACAGCCGCATTGACCGAGCCAACTGCAAATACCTCCTTGGACTGAGCCGAATGGGACAGAGTGATGACCTCGTCGCGGCCTGCGAAGATGATGTCGTGATCGCCTACGATAGTGCCGCCGCGGATAGCGTGCATTCCTATCTCGTCCTTGCCGCGCTCCTTGCGGACATTGTGACGGTCGTATACGAAGTGCTTGGAGTTGTCAAGCTCTGCGTTGATCGCCTCGCCGATCATGATGGCAGTGCCCGAGGGCGCATCCTTCTTGAGGTTGTGGTGCTTCTCAACGATCTCTATATCAAACTGACCGCCGAGTATCTGTGTAGCCTTTTTCGCAAGCTCAACGAGCAGGTTGATACCGAGCGACATATTGAATGTGAAGAACACGGGTATCTGCGCCGAGGCTGCTGTTATCTGCGCGCGCTCCTCGTCGGAGTAGCCTGTTGTCGCAAGCACCAGCGGAACATTGTTCATCTTGCCGTAGTTCAGCAGGTCGGGCAGTGCCGAGGGATGCGAAAAATCTATGATAACATCGGGCTTTACAGGGAGATCGAACACCTTGCGGTAGATCTCAAAGCCGCCATAGCTCTCACCCTGAAGATCAATGCCTGCGATTATCTCGCAGTCGGTGCGGTTCTTGCAGATATCGGCAATTACTCTGCCCATCTTTCCGCACGCGCCTGTTATAGCGATCTTTGTCATGTTTTACGTCCTAACCTTTCTTTTACTAAACCGCCGCGCCCGAAAAAACAGGTGCGGCGGTACTTATTCAAAGTAAATGCTTACTTGATCTTGCCAACAAGTCCGAGAGCGTCCATCTCCGCATAGAGAGCCGCGATCTGCGCGTCTGTCATGCGGTAGAGAGGAAGTCTGCACTCGCCTGCCTTGAAGCCCATGATATTGAGAGCTTCCTTTACAGGAATGGGGTTTACGTCCATAAACAGCGACTTCTCAAAGCTGAGCATCTTCTTTGCGAGATCAAGAGCCTCCTCGCGCTTGCCGTCGAGATACAGCATTACCTGATCGTGCTTTTCCCTGGGCATAAGGTTGGAGGTCACGGAGATAACACCCTTACCGCCAACAGAAAGGCAAGGAAGAACCTCGTCGTCATTGCCCGAATAAATGTCAAGATCGGTGTAAGCCGCGATCTGCATCATAAGGCTCATGTTGCCGCTTGCTTCCTTTGTTGCAACGATGTTCTTGTGCTGAGCGCACTCCTTGTAGCAGTCGATGGAGATGCTCATGCCTGTTCTGGTGGGAACATTATACAGCACGATAGGAACATTTACGGCGTCAGCGATGGTCAGGAAGTGCTTTGCAAGGCCTCTCTGGGAGGTCTTGTTGTAGTAAGGAGTCACCTGAAGCAGTGCGTCAGCGCCGACCTTTTCAGCCTCCTTGGACAGCTCTACAGCATAGCCGGTATCGTTGCTGCCTGTACCTGCAATGATCGGAATACGCTTTGCAGCGCGCTCTACAGTAAAGCGGATAGCCTCGATATGCTCCTCATCGGTCATTGTGGAGGCCTCGCCTGTTGTGCCGCATACTACGATGGAGTCGATACCGTTCTCGATCTGGAAATCGATCATTCTGCCGAACTCCTCATAGTTGATGGAGCCATCAGCAAACATAGGGGTAACGATCGCGGTAGCTGCGCCTGTGAAAATTGTGTTACTCATGTTGATTACCTCATAATTCAATTGATAATGGACAATTGACAATTAACAATTATTGTATCGCCTTACGGCGATGTATCTGAAAGCGGCTGCTCTGCAGCCGCCATTAAGATCGAGCCGCGCAGCGGATACCGAAATTATCAATTATACATTGTCAATTGTCAATTAGTCAAAATAGCCCTTTGCTGCATACAGCTCTGCCATCAGAACTGCGCCGCCTGCTGCGCCTCTCAGTGTGTTGTGGGAAAGGCAAACGAACTTGTAGTCGTACTGTGTATCCTCTCTCAGACGACCGATTGAAACTGCCATACCGTTCTCGAGGTTTCTGTGCAGCTTAGCCTGGGGCATATTGTCCTCCTCGAAGTAGTTGAGGAACTGCTTGGGAGCAGAGGGAAGGTCGAGCTCCTGAGGAACGCCCTTGAACTCCTTCCAGATATTCAGGATCTCTTCCTTGCTGGGCTTGTTCTCAAACTTTACGAATACTGCTGCGAAGTGACCGTTGGAAACGGGAACGCGCAGGCACTGTGTTGTGATGCAGGGGGACTCTGCCTTAACGATCTTGCCGTCCTTGATCTCGCCCCATACCTTCAGAGGCTCCTGCTCGGACTTCTCCTCCTCGCCGCCGATAAAGGGGATGAGGTTGTCAACCATCTCAGGCCATGTGTCAAAGGTCTTGCCTGCACCCGAAATTGCCTGATATGTACAAGCGAGAACATCCTTGATGCCGTACTTTCTCAGAGGAGAAAGAGCGGGAACGTAGCTCTGGATGGAGCAGTTGGACTTAACGGAGATAAAGCCGCGCTTTGTGCCGAGGCGAGCCTTCTGAGCCTCAACGATAGCCATGTGCTCGTCGTTGATCTCGGGAATGATCATGGGAACATCGTCTGTGAAACGGTGTGCGGAGTTGTTGGACATAACAGGGCACTCTGCCTTAGCGTACTTCTCCTCGAGAGCCTTGATCTCGTCCTTCTTCATATCAACTGCGCAGAATACGAAATCTACCATACCTGCGATCTCTTCAACGTCTGCGGAAGCATCCTTTACGATGATATCAGCCATAGCAGCGGGCATGGGAGTATCCATGAACCATCTGTCACCTACTGCGTCCTTATAGGTCTTACCTGCGGAACGGGGAGATGCTGCGAGAGCAACTACATTGAACCAGGGGTGGTTCTCAAGCAGAGTCGCGAAACGCTGACCTACCATACCTGTTGCACCGATGATGCCGACATTATACTTTTTCATAGCTGTGTCCTTTCCTGTCCGATATCTCGGACTCTGTGTATTTTTGCGGGCAGTGCCCTTTTTGTTTAATAAAAAAACCGATGAGGATATATCATCGGCTGTTTGTGTGTGAATAAGCTTATATCTGTAAATATAAGATAGCACTCCATCAGACAAAGTCGATGACAATCATACGCTTGTTCAACGCATGACCAGAAATGCACACGGCGGAATGTACACTCTTCGGCGGTCAGCCTTTCACTTCCTCAGTTTCCGTCAACCATTACGAGTCAGCTACTTATCCTCTCCGCGCCTCTATCATTTGTTTTTATTATTTTATCATATATATGTACACTTGTCAATTGCTATTCAGCTAAATATTATCAAAATTCGACCCGTATTTTGTTGAAATTGTTGTGATGTGCCAATTGAAATACCGCCGCAGATGTGGTACAATATATAATGAATTATTATGTATTTGTAGGGGCACAGCTTGCTGTGTCCGTTAACAATGCTATTCCATATCGGACACGGCAAGCCGTGTCCCTGCAGAAATAACGGAGATAATATATGCTTAAATCAGAATTTTACTACGACCTCCCCGAGGAGCTTATTGCCCAGACCCCTGTTGAGCCGCGTGACAGCTCGCGACTTATGAAGGTCGACCGCGAAACGGGCGAGATAACACACGACCGCTTCTACAATATATGCGATTACCTCAAAAAGGGTGACTTGCTTGTTATGAACGACAGCCGCGTGTTCCCTGCACGCCTGTACGGTACAAAGCGCGTCAGCCCCAATGCGCCGCAGGGTGCTACAGGTGCCGCTGTCGAGCTTCTGCTGCTGAAGCGCCGCTCCCTCACTGACTGGGAGTCTATGGTGCGCCCAGGCAAAAAGCTCAAGGCAGGCGCAATCGTAGACTTCCCCGAGGGACTTTCCGCCGAGGTGCTGGAAACAGTAGAAGAGGGCAACCGCATAGTCCGCTTTTCATTCGAGGGCGACTCCTTCGATATCCTTGACCGCATCGGTCAGATGCCACTGCCTCCCTACATCACAGCGAAATTAGAGAAAAAAGACCGCTACAACACCATCTACTGCCG
>JAZQEQ010000298.1:0-11846 GCA_045539055.1 Oscillospiraceae bacterium
CCGCCAAGCTCCAGTGGTATACTATCTCCGACCTTTATCATCAGAATCCGCCTCCGGTGATATCGTCAAACACTTCTTCGGCTGCGGTCTCGGCGGTATTGCCGCACCATTCGCATACTGTTTCATTTTCTCCGTTCCAGCAGCTTGTCTTGCCGCAGTCGGCACACTGGAAGAAGCCCTTTGCATCGCAGTAGGGGCAGCAGGGGTACTCAGTCGTTACATAAATATTGCCGCTTATCTTGGTATCGCCGAACTTTTCTCGCGCGGCGGTCTCCTCGGACACCTTGAATGCCCATGTAGCGTACCACGCACCGTCCTCACGCTGCTCGGTACGGATACCGAAAAGCTTGTGCTGCTGTCTGCATTTTGTAAGAATTACTGCTGCTATAAGCATTGTTTTTTCCTCCGTATGTAATTATTTCAGTTTTGCAAGTATCTTTCCAGCCTCGGGATGACCGTTTTCCATCGCGAGTGTGAAGAAGCGTCTGGCTTCGTCGAGATTTTTCTCCACATACACACCCTTCAGGTACATTATTCCGAGATTATACTGTGCTATATCGAGATTCTGTTCCGCGGATTTTGCAAACCATGCGAAAGCACCTGCGGGATTTTTCGGAACTCCGCTTCCGATGTAAAGGCACTTTCCATAGCTGCACTGTGCCCTTGCGTGTCCCATCTCAGCCGCGCGCTTGTAGAACATTGCCGCGCCCTCATAGTCCTGATTGGACAGGCAGCGCCGCGCTGTCTGATACAGCTCCTCGCCGTCGTTCGAGAGAGGCTGGGGCTCCTCGGTCTGCTCCTCGGTGTATTCTTCTATTGTAAATCCTCCGCGCCACTTTCTGGCGATGTCGGGATTCTTTGCCACATAAACTCCGTTCTCATAGCAAAGCGCGATGACGTTTATAGACTCCTCATAGCCTGCGCGTGCCGCGGTCATAAACCACTTAAAGGCGGTGTCTTCGTCGCGGTCGCAGAAAATGCCCTCTGCGAGGAACTGCGCAGTCATGTGCATTGCTGCGGGAACTCCGTTTTCCGCGCCGCGTAAAAACCATTCCCACGCCTGTTCCACGTCCTGCTGACAGCCTCTGCCCTCAAGCTTGTAGAAGCCCACATAATACTGAGCCTCGCCGAAGTCCTGAAGCGCAGACTGCTGGAACCAGTACATTGCGCGTTCGTAGTCCTTAAGGCGGTCGAAATGTCTGCCGAGGCTGTATTGTTCGGCGGCATCGGTAATGTTCTTTTTGCTTTCGGTGATGTATATGGGGGCTTCGGCGGGACGCCTGAAAGCTATCTCACAGCCCAGCGCCTGACCAAGCGCTTCCACTGCATCGGCGGCGCTTTTGCCCTTGAGTCCCACTTCCTCGCGAAGCGATTTAACACATCTAGCCGCAGCCGCACAACGCACCTCGAACGGTTTGCCGCGTACTGCATCCAGTTTTTTGGCACAGCCGTCGTAAAGCGCGACATACACGAGCCTGCGCACTGCCTTTTCTCTGGGGAATATATCCGCAATAAGTGCATCGGTCTTTCTTCGGTCAAGCAGTGTTTCTCTGCCGAAGCGTCGGGCGATATAGCCTGTTATTCCGATGATATCGCGGATAGGCTCGCCTTCGGAGTCGTGCACGGTCTTGCAAATGCCGCAGTAGTCCTGTGAATTATAGTCAAATTCGCGTCCGCATCTTCCGCAGACCATAGGGATACCCCCTCTCAAAAATAGTGTTGTACGTCAAGCCGCAGGTGACGAAGCATATGGGAATTTATCGCAGGGATCAGGGCGATAGTGCAAAGCTGTAAGGCGTACTCTGGGCAATGTCGCCAAGGTTTAGTGCCAGCCGCACTCGTCATAATCCTTCCACTTTTCGTTGTAGCGCATCTCCTCAGCGAGCTTCATGCAGATGAACGCAACAGCGCCTGCAACTATCACAACTGCGCCGAGAATGGGGAGCAGCATCGAAGTAAAGGGGTTTTTCTTGTTGTTCATAGTAAAATTTCCTTTCTGAAATGCGTTAAACGCACATGGTTTATTTCGTTTCGGGTGTGATCTCTATGCCGTAATATATGTTTCTTGCTCTTTCCTTGAGGTATTCCATGTCAAGCACGGTATCTTCTTCAGTGTAACCTATATACGTTATAGTGTAGCTATATTTTTCCGTTGTTATTTTTGCGCTCTCAAGGAACTGTTGAAAATTATAGTATTCCCAGCCTTCGGGCATTATTATCTGGGTATAAAACATTATCGCATCGGCTTTGTAACCATCTATTTCAGCCGTTTTTCGCTGCATATCCGTGTTGCGCTCAGCATCGGGATTGGCTTGAGAAAGAGTATTCCAAAGATCATTATGCATGGATATGATATGTTTAACGTCCTCGTATATATCGGGTTCGTTCTCCTGCAATGGCCAACAGGTTATTTTTATGATATATTCGCCGTCAATGACCTGAATCTCATACATTGAAAAGTCGTCGACCTCGTTTTCGGTTTTAAAAGACAACTCGCCCAGCGTATATTCCTTGCCTTGCCCGAAAACAGGGTTTTCGGGAGGTGCATCACCGTTGCAGCCTGTCAGCATCGCAATTGCTGCAAGCAGCAATATCAACAGCTTTTTCATCTTGTTATTCTCCGTCCAGCACAAGCTTATATATCTCCTGTTTGGGATAGCCTGTTTCCTTTGCCGCCTTTTTGCATGCCTCGGACATCTTCTCGCCGCCGAGGATAAGCTGTCTTGCAAGCTCAGCAGCCTGCTCTATGGTAAGCTTTTCGTCGGCTTTCTTTTCCGTGCCTGCAACGACTATGACATACTCGCCGCGCGGCTCCGTATTTTCGTAATAGCTGCAAAGCTCGTCTAACGTGCCGCGGATGACCTCCTCGTGCAGCTTTGTAAGCTCTCGGCACAGCGCACAGTATCTGTCGCCGCCGAAAGCATTTTTCATATCCTCAAGCGTCTTTGTCAGTTTGTGCGGAGCTTCGTAGAATATCAGCGTATGCGGCAGGCTTTTTATCTCCTCAAGCCGCTCTGAACGCTCCTTTTTCGGCACGGGGAGGAAGCCCTCAAATGCAAATCTCAGCGTGTCTATTCCGCTTATCGCGACAGCAGCTATCGCAGCGTTGCAGCTCGGTATGACCTCTATCGGGATGCCCTGCTCATAGCATTTCTGCACGAGATAAACACCCGGGTCGGAGATGCATGGCATACCTGCATCGGAAACGAGTGCCACGGTATTGCCCTCCGAAAGCAGCTCCAGTATCTTGGCGCTTTTTTCTGCCTCATGCGGCTTGTAGTAGCTCAGCATGGGCTTTTTTATTCCGAAATGCGTCAGCAGCCGCAGCGAAACTCTGGTATCCTCCGCGGCGATGTAGTCCGCATTTTCCAGCGTTTCGATGCCGCGCGGACTGAAATCCGACAGGTTTCCTATCGGCGTGCCGACAACATAAAGCTTTCCTGTATCATTCATAAAGTCGAGAGTACTCCTCTGTATAGGATTTGTCATCGTTGCGCAGTATCATGGGCTTTTCCACTATCATGCCCGATTTTGCGCCTTTCTTTCCTGTTATAAGGAACAGCCACGGCTTGTCGAGGATGCTGTTGTGCACGAATGTGATGCTCTTCGGTTCTATTTTGTTCTCGCGCATTGAGTTGATCACATCGGAAAGGCGCTCGGGGCGGTGACACATCTTTAACAGGCCGCCGTATTTCAGCAGCTTTCCTGCCGCCTTACAGACATCGTCAACGGTACACATAAGCTCATGGCGGGCGATAGCCTGTGGGCGCGACATCTTCTCAAAGCCGCTGCCGCTCGTCATGTAGGGCGGATTTGCGGTGACTACATCCACGCTCTCAAAAGCAAGGTATCTCTGGTCAAGCTCGCGCAGGTCGGTGAGGATAGGCGCAACAGTGTTCTGAAGGCCGTTCTTTTCGACGGACATCCTGAGCAGGTCGATAGCCTCCTCCTGGATATCGATAGCATAGACCAGCTTTGGCATTACATTCTTGCAGAATATCAGCGGGATGATTCCGCAGCCTGTGCAGAGATCGCATACCACCTGATCGGGGCGCACTCCCGCATAGTACGCGAGCAGAAATGCGTCTGTGCCGAAGCGGTGGTCGTCCGAAACATACATTGTGAGTTTTCCGAGTGCAAAGGTCTCCATAAGATCTTTCCTTTCAATATGTTATCCAATAAATATCTGTCCGTCGGGGACAATGATGTTTTTTCGTTTGCTGCTGTTCAGTGACAAAGAGAGTATGAGCGATACGGGACCGACTCGTCCGCTGAACATAAACAGCATTATGACTATCCTGCCGAAAAGATCGGCTGCCGAGGCGACACCCAGCGAAAGTCCTGCCGTCGAGCAGGTCGCGACTGATTCAAACAGGCAGTCGAGCGCATCGCATGAGGTGAGACTGTATACCGCGGTGAAGCAGATAGCAACAGCGCACATTGTCAGCGTAGTGACAACAAGTGTGCGGTATACGGTGTGTTTGTCTATCTTGTGGCGGAATATCTCCACGTCGTTCTTGTTTTTGATATACGATACAACGGTCATTATAAGCACCAGCAGCGTAGTTACCTTGATACCGCCGCCTGTTGACGCAGGTGCAACGCCTACGAACATCAGCAGCATCGTGCCGAGCTGTGAAAAGCTGGTCATGCCTGCAGTGTCGATACTGCTGAAGCCTGCCGAGCGGTTTGATACACTGGAGAAGAACGAATTAAGCAGCTTTTCTCCGAAATGCATATCTCCTATCGTTGCGGGGTTGCTCCACTCGGAAACAAGGTAGAATATCATGCCTCCGACTGTGAGCATCCCTGTCATTATCAGCACCGCTTTGGTGTGAAGACTGAGCTTTCTGCTCTTGCGCAGGTTAAGGAAGTTTTCCCAGACGACAAATCCCAGACCGCCTATCGTTATCAGCAGTGCTATCGTGATAAGCACCACGGGGTCGTCATTGAAGCCGATCAGGCTTGATGCGCCGTCTGCCTGTCCCATCAGGTCAAAGCCTGCGTTGCAGAATGCGGATATGCTCATGAATATGCTGACCCAGACGCCGTAAGCACCGTACTCCGGCACGAAGACGCAGCCAAGTATAACAGCGCCTATAAGCTCGATAATGAGCGAGTATTTCATGATACTTATAAAGATGCGCGACCCGCCCTCAAAGCTGCTTTCAGTAAGTCCGTCAGCGGCGGTGGCAAGCGTGCGGAAGCCGAGTTTTTTCCCTGCCGCGATATTGAAGAACGTGATTATCGTTACAAATCCCAGACCGCCTATCTGTATCATTAGCGCGATGATGATCTGCCCGAAAAGGCTCCATGATGCGTATGTATCGACCACCGTTATACCCGTCACACAGGTAGCCGAGGTCGCTGTAAACAGGCACTCGGAATACGGCAAGGACTTACCATCGGCAGATGCAAAGGGCAGCCACAGCAGCATCGAGCCGATAAATATTATTGCAAGAAATCCCACGACCAGCATTCTGGCGGGACTTATATGCTTTTGTTGTCTGTTGATTATCGGCATACTGTGCTCCTTAGGTTTTATGAATTCAGCGCAAGGTCATACATCGGCATATCGCTGCCGCGTCTGATCTCAAGGCTATTGATGATGATCGGTTCGCTGTTGCTGTTTGAGAGCTCTATGCGGACACCCTCAAGCTTCTGCGGTGCCTCAAGCTCTATCTCGAGGATGCCGTCACGCTGCTTTGTTATTGTGAAATCATGAGTGTAATCGCCCTTTGAGCTTGTTATGGTGATGATGGAATTTCCAAGCTCCACGCCAGTACCTGTTATGATTATGCGATATGTGCCTTTTTTGAATAGCGTGAGGTAATTCGTGTGTATCTGCGCGCCTGTCGTAAGCTTTGTGTAGTCGCTTCCGCGCAGCACATTGTCGGAAGCGGGCAGCTGTTCGCCCGAATAGTATATGCTTCCGTTGTCGGAGAGGCGGTAGCCCTGTGAAGCAGCCCATTCATAGGCGCTGCCTGTGCAGGCATACAGCTGCATATTGCTGTTTATATCACCGACAAGGCAGATTCCTGCCACCCACGCGTGGAGATTATCCTCGCGGTCGGCTATCATGAAATGCGGACGCTCGGAAAGCTCCGAGAGTGCCGACATACTTTTGGCAATGATAAATCTGCCATCGGGCATGAGAAACTGACCTTTGATATAGCGTTCGGAAGAAACGTTGTAACAGCAGACGGTATCAAGGCCGCTGCCTTCTACCATATCGAGTGCCTGCTGCATATACTTTGCGCCTGTCATGGCATTTTTGCTCTGAACTGTGGTGTAGCTTGAATAGCAGTAGATATTCGTATAAGTCAGCATGACCGCAAGTGGGATGCACACGCAGCGCAGCATACGCTTGGCATCGCGTATTGCAAAATGTATGATAAGAACGATCATCAGAACCACCATTACGGTTATAATGATCTTGAAAAAGCTTGTTTCGTCGGGGAGGGATTTCATCTTTTCGCCGTAACGGAGCGGCGCAAGTCCCATTATCATAGCGGAGGTCATTCGCGTACCTCCGATAACGGTCGGCACTACAAACAGCATCGTCAGCGTATTTATTACTGCGGCACTGCATACAGACGCAAGCGCATGGTATATCGAGAATTTGCCGCGCTGAACCAATATCAATGTCGCGTAAAGCGCTATCGGAGCGAATACCTCTGTATATCTGCCGTATATCAGAGTGTCGCAGCGCGCTTCGAGGCTGTTGGAGGTACATTTGAACAGCACGCTTATCACGAAAACAGCGGCTGTTGAGATAAGCGCGAAGATGGCAAGCATCGCGTCGTTATCGGAAATGTATCCTGCGCCGTCAGCGTCAGGCTTTATCCTGCGGCGGAAATACATGAACACTGCGCCGATGACCATAACGATACATATCGCGCCGAAGCCCCATGTAGAGGAGATGAAATAGAAGAAATGTCCTATAAGAGCTTTCAGGAAGTTTATGAAAAAGTCGCCGCCTGCCGTAAATATTCTTGACAGGGAGTCTTCGATGGTGTTCGTGGGAGCGTCGCCGACTTCTTCAAGCAGCCAGAGCGCGTTCTGGAAATAGCTTTTTGCAAGCAGGTCTGCGGCAAATCCGACGCTCAGTCCCGAGAAAAAAGCAATAAAGCCGAATATCTTCTTTTTCATTGCAAAGAACGCTATCAGGGTCAGTGCTATGCCGCCGACGAGCAGTGCAAGCATACGTCCGTGCGAAGCATAGCCTGCGATAAGCACCAGCGCGCCGACTACAGAAAGGATGTGCTTTTTTGCGCCCTTGCTGTCGAGGGCTTTATATGCAACCAGCAGGAACAGCCAGGGCATGATATCGCAGAGGCTTTCGTTCCAGGTGTATTTTGTGAGCAGCATATAGCAGGGGTAAAGTCCGCAGATTATCGAAAATCCGAGACTTGTGCCCTTTTTCAATGAGAATGTACGGCGGCTGAGATAGTACGCTATGACAGGGATAAAGCTTACGATGATGCTGTTTATGCTCAGCATAAGGTCGTAGCGCAGGTACGGGTCGTCTGTGATAAAGAAAACGGGTGTGTACAAAAGTCCTTGAAGATAGCCGTAATATCCACTGAGCGAAACAGTAGAGGACCAGTCATAGCCGCTCATGTATGCAGCTATTGCGCTCACGCTGTATTCGTCGGGTGTGAGGTTGAATATAGTGGCGCACTGAGCCATAAGCATATGAAGCATCAGAGTGCCGATATATAAGCATATCATCACAGCAATATCAGCTTTGACAAGCTTATTGCACGACGAATTTTCTTTTGAGCGTATCATAGGTATCCTCCGGAAGGGATCAGCTGTTTACTTTATACTTGACATATTCTCTTGCGCCATCGCCATAGGCGAGAACGGTATGGTTCTCGGTCTTGCCCATAAGGTCGTAATTCTGCGGCGAGAGTGGTATGTCGGTGCCGTTTTCAATTATTATTATTCCCGTTTCGGGAAGCTTGGTAGCATTGTTTATAAGGCTGACCTTTGCGTTTGGGTTAAGGAACTGGAGCAGTCCTGCCGTGCGCGAGCCAGTTTTATATGCGACTATACGCGGAGAAACGGATTCGTTGAACAGCATTTCGCTTATCGCTTTTGCGGGAGCGATCTTTTCCGCGTTGTCGGCGGCACGCATCGGGAGATAGCTGAATGCCGCAAAGCAGGTCGTATAGATAAACACCACGCATATCGCACCTGAGGCTAACTGGGTCTTGAACCGCCTTGTACAGGCGACACATATCACCATAGTTGAGAACATAGTGAATACCATAGACGACATTATGATGAAGCTCATCTGAGTGATGTCGTCAGTGAGCCCCTCGCTCAGTCGCCATGGGAGAAGCCCGAGTATCGGTGATTCGCGGTAAGCACCGTCTGCAAGATAGCGGCTCGAGGTCATAGCGAAGCCCATGCAAACATAAGCGTATATCGACGCGCTTCCTAAAATGCTCTTTACCGTATAGCCATAGGTCATGATAAATACCAGTGCAAAGAATATGGCGAGCGGTGCGGCGCTGTCTGTGTAGCGCCCGAAGATCACAAGGTCGTTTATCTCGCCGAACTGTGAGGAGTTGAACTTATACAGAGCCGAAAGCAGCAGCGAGCCGCCCACGGCGAAGAAAGCAAATATTCCGAAAACGGTGATGCGCAGGCTGTATTTGTGTTTTACGGGCTCGTAGATCTTTGTTCCGTCCTCGTGGTGCTTCATGCGATGAGAGAACCATTCGCTGCAGCGCTTTGCACACATGATGATGAAGAACGCAACAGCCAGTGCGCCTATACCAAGCGTGGATGTAAAGAATGTGTAGAGATGTCCGAACAGCGTGGAAATAAAATGGTCCCAGCCTGTCGCAGTGAACAGACCGTCAAGTCGGGACAGACCGCCTTCGACAGTGTTTCCGCGGGCGGCACCGCCCCATACAGCGCTCTCTATCACTCTGCGGAGCAGGAATTCACATCCGAACGATAACACAAGTGTTGCGAAGAATGTGGGGAGATTAAGTATCTTCTCCTTGAACACTATCCTTGCTATAAGCAGGGTAAGTATCAGTGCTATCACTATTGCGATAAGCCTTGAATGTGCTGCAAAGCACACTGCGCACATAAAGCCTGCAAGCATTGAGAATGAAAATCTGGAATAACGATTCTTTCTGTCCCATGCCATGAACACGCACCATATCAGCGCCCACGGCAGAAGGCTTGAGATAGCCTCGTTCCAGATGAATTTTGAATGAGCTATATAAGTTATGTAGAAGCCGGAACAGAACGCAATGACTACCTTCTGCCACACCTTGGGTATGCCGAGCTTTGCGGCAAGATGATAGGCGAGCATGGGGATAAAGCTTATTAGCACGCCGTTCATTACAAGCATCGCCTTATACAGTGCATAAGGTGAGCCGAACACCAGCATCAGCGGCACATAGAACAGTGCCTGTATATAGCCGTAGTAGTATCCGACGCTGCTCATAAGGTTTGACCAGTCCTTGCCTGTGTAGAAGGCGGTGATGCTGGCAGTGCCAAACTCATCGGGGTTTACTGCGGGAAGCTCCATCATCACCGACAGCAGCGCATGTATCACTACCGAAAAGGCGAACAGTATGAACATTACGCCCCTGTCGCCGAAGGTAGCGTAAAAGCGCTCAAATTTCTTCTTCATTACTTACGATTTCCTTTTTAGAGTAGCTGCATACATTGTAATTCCTGCAGCTGTCGTTAGTATTGTTGTATTCTATCCTTTTCACATGGAAAAGCGTTTCGTCCATAACCTTGCGGCAGCCCGAAATAGCGTCTGCTACCAGTCCGAATATGCCTATCTGGAAGCCTACTATAGCGAGCACTGCCATAAGCACCAGCGACTGCAGATGTCCTCCGCCCTCGCCGAGGCACATATACACGATAAAGCGTATTCCTAGTGCAAGCGCTGCTATGATAAATACAGCGGCAATGCCGAGAAAGGTCTTGAGCGGCTTTCTCATGACATAATTGCGTATTATCGTGCCGCTGGAACGCTTTATATAGCCCCATGTTGACTTGAACAATCTGCTTTTGCGAAGCTCGGGGTTCGTGTTGATATCGACTGACATTATCTTTGTTCTGTCTGCGCCTGCGGTGATTATCGTTTCAAGCGTGTAGGTGTAGTCGGACAGCACGTTCAGCCTCATTGCGGCCTCTCTGGTATAGGAGCGGAAGCCGCTTGTCGTGTCAACAACATCCGTGCCGCTTGCTTTTCTGACAACGCTGCTGCCGAGCTTCTGCAGCTTCTTTTTGCTGCGCGAAAAATGCTCGATGCTGTCTGTGCGGCGGTTGCCTATCACCATAGTCGCCTTGCCCTCCAGTATAGGACGGACGAGCTTTTCGATATCGTGACCGCTGTACTGGTTATCCGCGTCGGTGTTCACGATTATATCAGCGCCAAGTCTGAGACACGCGTCTATTCCTGCCATAAAGCCCTTTGCAAGGCCGCGGTTATGCGCAAAGCTTACAATATGGTGAACACCTAGCTCCTTTGCGCGCTGAGCAGTGCCGTCAGTGCTGCCGTCGTCGATTATGAGGTATTCGATCTCATCGATGCCGTCTATGCGTCGCGGCAGATCGTTTATCGTAACATCAAGGGTTTCAACCTCGTTGTAACAGGGTATCTGAATAATAAGCTTCATTTTTGTTGTTGTCCTTTAGCCTAAAAACTGATGAAACGGAAAAACCTCCAAAAGCTGTGCAACAAACAGTGTCGCAAGTATTCCGATGACTGCTCTGAGCTTTGAGGGAGTGCCGTGCTCGGTGAGTGCCTCGTAATAGCCTTCGGCTTTACCGTCGTCGAATCGTGCGCGTATCTTTTTGATCCTGCGCACGCAGAATTTGTAGTAGATATAGTCGCCGAAAAGGCTTAACAGCATCATTACAGCAATGTTTACCGCACTGCCTAGGAGCGACAGATTCTGAAACATTGCCAAAGTCGATTGTTCCATCATTGTGTTGTATCTGTACAGCAGCACATTGGGGAGTGCCGAAACAGCCTGTATGATAAGCAGCAGTATGCCTAATGCATCCATCCTGCGGTATATCTGATGTATGGGGCGCATGATGCCTGCCCAGATATTGAACGATGTCTTGACCTTTCTGACACCGTCGTACTGTGCTATACCCACGCGGAACGAAGAAAATGCCTGCGCATAATGGAACACCGATGTTCCGACAAAGCGGCTCAGCTCTTTTGCTGAAACACCGTCCTCGCCGCGAGTATCGTCACTGGTCATCTTCTGCATCTGCTTATATGCTTCGACATAGGGATTGGTGTGATTTTCGCTGCTCTGATCGCCGAAAGGAACCCCGAAAGGTGGAATATTCTGTTCTGTATCAGACGTGTTGGTCTCTGTGTTCGTACCGCTGGGATATTCCGCGTGATGTGGGTCTGCGTTCTCGCTCTCGGTGGGATCCTGAGGCGCTTCGTAAGACGATGCGGAAGCGGATCGCTGTGCATTTTCCTGTACAGGCTCCTGCTGCTCGTCGGGAAGTCTGCCGTTCCACTCAAAGCCGCTTGCATGATGCTGTGTCACCGCACATTTCCCCAGTTTTATATAGCATGCTCTGTGGTGAGGTGTGCCGCAGTCGGGGCAAACGACGATGTCGTCTTTTTCGCCGAAAGGCGACCTGCACACAGGACAGAGCTTACCGAAAAATCTTGACATTATATTTCCTTTCCAAATACATTTCACCGGACATACATATACATTATTAAGTATACCATAAAACGCACAGAAATGCAACAGCTTAGCGCGCTTTATTGTGAAAATTTGAGGAAAATACGACGTTTTGGCATGAAATTTGCCCCGCCGGAAGGA
>JAZQEQ010000299.1:0-4032 GCA_045539055.1 Oscillospiraceae bacterium
CAATAGCAGACCCATCATAATGCCAATAAAGCCAAACTGTAAAAGTATCATGCAGCCACCTCACTTCCTCAGATGGCGGAAGATACTCGCGCCTGCGATAACTCCCAGCATGATAATTATAATGATCTGAGCTGCGAAGATATCGTCAAGTGTTGTTCCAGTGATAACAAAATCACCGTTGATGAATTCGATTATGTTGGTCATGTCACTGGTGTTATTGCTGTTACCTTGCCTTTGAGGTTTACCTCAATGTCGATATCAGTATCAAGATACGGGAGCAGCGTTTCTATCGTGATACCCTTGTTATTGCACAGGATATCCGAGAGGAACTTTGTATCAGCTTTATGTCCGTATACATTATCGTCCTCAAAGTTAACGTGCAGATTGATTCCCTTTATCTGCTCGCCCTTATTGTTGGGGAAGTCAAGGGGCTGAACTCCTACAAGATGTACTTTTGCCATGTTTTTACCTACTTTCTGCCCTTATACTGGGCGCATTATCTACGGCGTTATTGCCGATGGTGGCGGTCTTGCCCCGACCGCTAAAGGGTGGTGTTATTACGGGAAGCTCTTCATATTACCCATAAGGAATTGAATAAATTCGGACTTGATCTGATCGTCAGTGAGACCGACAAGATCATGTTCGCCAAGCTCATTGACGACAGCTTCACCGCAAATGAAGATGTTACCGAAATAAGTTGTACCAGCAATATGGCAATTCAGTTGGGAGCCATTGAACAGGAATTCATCATTGCAAACAATACGATAATCATAAAGTCTGACTATCTCAATGCAGCCGCCAATAAAATCGAACATATCATCATAGCCGTTGATCTCTCCGAGCTCGCCGCATTGTCCTGGACGTTTGAGAAGTACTTTCATGGCTGTGCCTCATATCTTCTCAATAAAATCTAAGTATTCGGCAGTAAACACCTCATACAATTCGCATTTTTCATACATTTCATATTCAAAATCCGACTGATCAAAAAGCAGTACAAAAAAATCTTTTGCCACACACATAACGGTTGCATGTGCAAGCTTACCAAAATTATAACCCTTTACACGGTCACCCTCGCAAAAGTAATTGCGGCAGTCGATTTCATCTCCAGATTTGTCAGCTTCATCAAGCTCAGGCTCGTCAAAACCGTTCTGCTTGATCTCACGCTTTAATACTCTACGCTCGTCCATCAGCTCGAAGACCTTATCAGCCTTGTTAAGAAAAAGCTCGGTCATCTCGTTGATCTTGGAATACTCGCCTGTTTCGCCGAAATAAAGAATTTCGTCTCTGAGAACGGTCATTTCACGCTGCAGCGTTTCGATATCCTTTTCGATCTGGGAAAGCTTTTCATTGTACTGTAATTCTGTCATTTTCTTACCTCTTTCTTTTTTACCCTGTGCTGGGTGTAAATAGTTAATCTACATTCATACGAATGTAATTATATTATACATTTATACGAATGTAATGTCAAGCATTCTAAAATAATTTTGGCAAAATAAACAACAAAGGAGTTTTCTAATATGCATGATTACCCAAAAATGAAACAATTAAGAGAGTCAAACGGTATTAGTCAAGCGAATATCGCTAATGTATTAGAAATAACACAGCAGCAATATCAGCTGTACGAATCAGGGAAAAGAGAAATTCCTGTTCATCTATTGATAAAGCTCGCTGATTACTATGACGTGAGCTTAGACTACATAACGGGAAGAACTGAGGTGTAATATGTCAATCAATTTCGAAGGATTCAATTATAGCTTAAAAAACCATCAGGAATTAGTAAATATCATTAGAGATATGATTGAAAATGGTGAAACCAATTTTTCAAAAAAAACACTAGCTTCAAAAATCGGAAAATCCCCATCATGGATAAATCTTGCAATTGACAAAATCAACCGAGAAGAAATTTGCATTGAATACAGTTCAGGTGGACTAACGCTGAATTATACAGACTTATTACATACTGGTGTCTTTGCTAGAATATATCTGATGTTAAAGGATACCGAAACCAATCCCAAACTTTTAAATAAAGATAATTTATTCCTAAGCGAAAAATATAATGTAAGCATAAAAACTGTACAAATGTATAGAGCTTATGCTTTGTATTAATTAAGATTACTAAGACAACAAGCAGCTATTGCAGGAGCATTACAGTCTCCTGCTCCCGAGCTCACGGCTGCGATCGGCGAGGAGCAGAATTCTTAAAATGCTTGTTGGCGACAGTTGATCCCCTTGTAATGGAAACCCCGTGTTACCCCTCGGGGTTTCCAAGTCGGCGGCAAGCCTGATACTTTTCTCCACTCTATGTGGAGGAGCGACTTTTTCCGAACAGCACGAAAAGCCCGTTTTTGAAGCGGGCTTTTTTTATGCTGCAGCTGAACGGAGATCAGACTGCGGATTTATTGATATCTTTATTGAATACGCGAATGTAAGTATCTCTGAGCTTTTTATCGAAATCGGGATCGACAGAGAAAGATCTCCAGTATTCAAGCCCCGTCAGCTCGCGGCTTGATTCTTCCACCTCGTCCCAGGCCTCGCCAGGCGGCAGGTTCTTCAGTATCTCATGATCTCTGATGATCTGCTTCTTTGTCCTGCTGGTGGACTTTGCGCCCTCTGCAAGGATATTATACAGATTATCGGGATCACACTGCAGCAGTGCAAAAAGAGCTGCTGCCATTGCTTTATTGAAATATTTCCTTGTTCGCACATAGCGGTTACGCGCGAGCTTGTGGATCTCCAGCTTCTGATTGCCGAATGTACCGAGGAAATCCATCCACCAGCTGCAGACAGTTGCATTATATGTGCGCGTTCTGTCCATATCAACGAAGCGGATCAGATTGTATGATACTGCAGAGAAGAACTCACCGAACTTCTCGTCTGATTCACAGTCACAGTATGCAGCAAAGACTGCGCCTGCGTTGTCCTTGTGGAACTCGACCTCAAATCTGTTCCAGGCAGTAAGATCTTCCTCGATCTTGTGTCCGTGTATCTCCTGCTCGGCGAGCTTGTCATATATACGGACATAGGATCCTGAAGTTCTCTTTCCGAGATAGATCGTCTTGCCAACGCGACCCGATGAGACGTTCATGCTCTCGATCTGAGTAAAGGGAAGCTTCTCATCTATCTTCTGAGGATCTACCAGGAAAAAAGACTGCAGCTCCTCGGAATGTACACACGGCTCAGAGCGGCGGAACTTTGACACAAAGGCGCGATTTCTGAGTGTTTCGCTGATCACATTAAGATCGAGCTTCGGCATCTCGTCCTTGTAAGCCTTATCATCGATAGCAATATCAATACGGCTGCAGCGTGTAACTGCTCCCATACGGCACGCGCCACGGAAGCGGTTCATAGCAGTTCTAAGATCTGTTTTCTTAGTTTCGAGCCACGCAGCCAGAGCATCAACACCCTGACCTGTAAACTCTAAGCATATACCCTGATTGAACAGCTGCTTTTCGCTGGGGATCTTCAGGTATGTATCGCTGCATTCGTAGATATCTTCATAATGGCGATCTGATCTGATGCGCTGGAACGATGGCAGCCATTCCTCTATCATCACGGATTCGAGCAGACGATGAAGACACTCGTCACGATCCCAACCGCTGCAGCCAGGCTTCAGAGTTATGGTCAGATAGTCGATCTTCATGTCTGTTCATCTCCTTTCTTTATGATTGGGCGCTGCGCGCCTACTTGAGGAAGGTGTGCGCTACGCGCAAGATTACACGCTTCGCGTTCAGAACTTTTTAACGCTCCTCGCTGAAGCTTCGTCACTAAAGTTCTGTTTTATAATCCTCGCTACGCTGCGGGCTAGGGATAAAGTAAAATGAAATCCGTCTTGCAGAGGATAGGTTGATCTGATCTGCAGCTCCTGCTCGCTCCCCAAATAAAAGGGGCTAAAGCGTGGGCGGCTGTGTTAATGCTGCCATTACTATGCAGCGCGTTGCTAACACTTTCTGAAGCAAGGGCTAAGAGGAAAACCATTCGTCCCGAATGGCGATTGAATTACTGGAAATTGTTTTCGCTCGATTATATTGCAGA
>JAZQEQ010000300.1:0-1876 GCA_045539055.1 Oscillospiraceae bacterium
GCCGAAGATCTCGTCAGCGCACTCGCCCGAAAGTGCCACGGGGAACCGCTTTTTTATCTCCCTGCAGAACAGGTACAGAGAGCTGTCGACGTCCGCCATGCCCGGCAGGTCGCGAGCGTGCACCGCCTCGTCCAGCGCATCCGTCAACGCAGGTGTATCAAGCACCACATCGGTGTGGTCGGAGCCGATGAATTCCGCCATTTTAACTATCCACGGGGCGTCTTCATCAGGCTGGAACGAGCTTGCTTTGAAGTTTCGGTGATTGTCCTTGTAGTCTATCGACCATGTTGAGAGCCGCTCGCCGCGCTTTCTGAACTCCGCCGCCGCAATGGCTGAGATTATGCTGCTGTCAAGTCCGCCCGACAAGAAGCAGCACAGCGGCACATCGCTGACAAGCTGACGTTTTACCGCGTCGGTGATGAGAAATCGCAGCTTTTCGGATGTTTCCTCAAAGCTGTCGGTGTGCGGCTTGGCTTTTACGCTCCAGTATTTCGTCAGCCGCAGACCGTCCCTGTCAAACCACGCGGAATGTGCGGGAGGTATCTCGCTGATGTCGCGGAAAACGCCGCTTCCGACGCGCTTTGCAGGACCGATCAGCATTATGTCCATAACTCCGCTGCGGTCGATGACGGGTTTTATATCGGGGTGCTTAAGCAGAGCCTTTATCTCGCTTGCAAACACCAGTCCCTCGTCCGTCAGCGAGTAAAACAGCGGCTTTACGCCTATCCTGTCGCGGCAGAGGAAAAGCCGCTTCTCCGCGCTGTCCCATACAGCAAACGCGAATATGCCGTTGAACAGCTTCGCGCAGTCCTCCCCGTAATGAATAAAGGCTTTCAGCACCACCTCGGTATCGGAGTGCCCGTTGAAGCTCTCACCGCGCTTTAAGAGCTCTGCACGGATGTCCTCGGTGTTGTACAGCTCGCCGTTGTAGACTATCGTGTATCTGCCCGAGGTCATGGGCTGCTTTCCGTTTTCGGGGTCTACTACGATAAGCCGCCTGTGCACTAGATATGCGCAGTCGTCCGAGTATTCTCCGAACGCGTCGGGACCTCTCGGCGCAAGCACTGCCGCCATCGTCCGCATAGTTTCTGCCTGCCGTTTCATATCCCTGTTATATCCTATCTGACCTGCAATTCCGCACATAGAATTACGCTCCTTTCAGTATTATGCTACGATATATTCTATGCGTTTTCGCCGCGTTTTGTCACAGCCCCTTGAAATCGCTGAAAAAGGTTGCATTTTTCGGCGTTATGGTGTATAATAAATTTGTATGTTGCTGTGCTTTACAGCATTAAAGAAAGGACAGAAAAATATGAATATCGCAGTTATCGGTCTTGGTCTTATCGGCGGCTCTATCTGCAAGGCGCTGAAGGCTAATACTTTCCATCATATAATGGGCATCGACAAGGACAAGGAAACCATCCGCAAAGCGCTTGAATGTGGCGCTATCGACGAGGAGATTGACGAGAGCCGCCTTAACGAGGCTAATCTCACCATCGTCGCACTGTATCCTATCCCCACGATAGAGATGATAAAGAAGAATGCAGACAATTTCCGCAAGGGAAGTATCGTTATTGACGTATGCGGTGTAAAGAGCTACATCGTTGACGCGTGTACGCCTGTGCTGGACGAGCGCGGAGTTATCTTCATCGGCACTCACCCCATGGCAGGTACAGAGAACAGCGGCTTTGACTATGCGACATCCGATCTGTTTGCAAAGGCAAGCTACATCCTCACTCCCACTGAAACAACACCGCAGATCGCCATCGACCTTGTTTCCACCCTCGGTGCCTGCATGGGCTTCGGACAGGTAGTAATCGCAACTCCCGAGCAGCATGACGCAAACATCGCTTATACATCCCAGTTAGCGCACGTT
>JAZQEQ010000301.1:0-8299 GCA_045539055.1 Oscillospiraceae bacterium
TTCATCGTTATGGCGGTGATAATGTGCGCAGTCGGGGCGGCTATGATGTACAGCGGGCTCCAGTCAAGTGATATTGATATCGGATTGACAGAAGCAGAGATGTCACAGCTTTTACAAAGCGCGAGATGATGTTATTTAACGGAGGACGAAAATGAGTACGATAAAGGTAAGAGGCAGCAGCAACACTGAATATAACGCAGAGATACTGACCACGAGGATAACTCTGTGCGTAACGAGCGGCAGCTCGGGCGAGGCTGTGACGCTTGGTAAAAGCAAGCTTGAAAATCTCCTTGAGGCGATGGAGGAGCGGCTCGGACTTAAAGCGGAGAGCTTTTCGCTGGAGCGCGAGAATGTTGACAGAAGCTACAATTCCAAAGAATACACGTTCTCAAAGACCGTCACGATACAGACAGACATGAGTCTTAAGACCGCCGAGGACATCACCGATGTGCTGAGCGGCTTTTCGGATATCGACTATTCGTTCGGTTATGAGCTTAAGGATATCGAGGCAAAGGAAAACGAGGTGCTTGCGAGAGCCATCAAGAACTCGCGCCTTAAGGCAGAGGCGATAGCCGAGTGCACGGGGCAGACCGTCACAGGCGCGGAGGAGATACGCTATGAGCTTCCTGCCGAGATGAACGAGCACGGGCTTGACAGGATGTGCTTTGCGGCTGCAGGCAGCAGCAAGATGAGGAGAGCGGACAAGCTTTCCCTGCCGAAGATAACCATCAGCAAGTCGGTAGATATCACATGGATAACGGAGAAAAAATGACACTGCACATAAAGCATTTCACAGAGCTCACTACGATGGAGCTTTACAGTATACTCCGCGCGAGGGCAGAGATATTCGTGGTGGAGCAGGACTGCGTTTATCAGGATCTTGACAACAAGGACCTTAACGCGTGGCACGTCTGGTTTGAGGACGAAAGCGGTGTTGCCGCATATTGCAGGGTGCTGGACAAGGGCGTTTCCTACCCTGACGAGGGCTCTATCGGGCGCGTTATCACAGTTAAACGCGGCACGGGGCTTGGCTACAAGGTCATGATGGAGGGCATCCGCGTTGCAAAGGAGAAGTTCTCCCAGACCTCGCTCAGGATAAGCGCGCAGCAGTATGCGCAGGGTTTTTACGAGAAATGCGGTTTTGTCCGCGTGTCCGAGCCGTATCTTGAGGATGATATCCCGCACGTTCAGATGGTGAGAACAGGGGAATAATGGAACACAGGCGCAGAAAGCAAATACGGCTGAAGAATTGTGATTATTCGCAGGCAGGCGTATATTTTGTGACGATATGCACACAGGGCAGGGAAATACTGTTCGGAGATATCGTTGACGGTGAAATGGTCTATACCGATTTTGGCAGGATCGCGGTGGAGGAGATATATCGTACAAATGAGTTGCGCAAAGATGCAGGGATTTGTATTTCTCGTTATATCATAATGCCAAATCATGTACATTTTATTGTGGAGATCGTAGGGGCACGACGTGTCGTGTCCGTTGTACCGCAATATGAAGATTTTTCAAAACCGACCACGCAATCGGTGCCAACGATAGTACGCGCATATAAGGCGGCGGTTACGAAAAATATACGTCGTCTTTACGGGCACGACGCGTCGTGCACCTACAATATCTGGCAGCGCTCGTTTTACGAACACATCATCCGCAACGAAGAGGATTTCTATAAAATATCCGAATACATTGAAAACAACCCCTCGAAATGGGAAGAAGACAGATTTTATATGAAAGGCTAGGTACAGGCATGAAGACCGCAGCAGTAATATGCGAATACAACCCGTTCCATTACGGGCATAAATACCAGCTTGACAAGACGCGCGAGATGGGTGCGACCCATATCGTTGCGGTGATGAGCGGCAATTTCACGCAGCGCGGCGATGCGGCGATATTCGATAAATACGCGAGGGCAAGGGCGGCACTGGAAAACGGCGCTGACCTTGTGCTGGAGCTGCCGACCGTTTACAGCCTGTCGGCGGCGGAGGGCTTTGCGCGCGGCGCGGTGCAGATGATAGAGGCGCTGGGCTGTGTTGAGATGCTGTCCTTTGGCAGCGAGAGCGGCGATATCGCGGCGCTGAAAGAAGCGGCAGGCGCATCCGAATACGCGCTCCACACCGACGAGTTCAAGGACCTGATGCGCAAGGGAGAGGCGTTTCCTGCGGCTCTTGCAAAGGCTGTCAAGACCTACTACACCGATGACGTGTACGAGGTGCTTTCCGCTCCCAACAACACGCTCGCAGTGGAGTACATCAAGGCGCTTGACGACATCGGCAGCGCGATACAGCCTGTGACGATACAGCGTTTCGGCGCAGACCATGACAGCGACGAGGAGGAGCAGAGCTTCGCAAGCGCGTCGCTTATACGCAAAAAGATACTTTCGGGCGAGGAATACTCGCAGTTCGCGCCTGTCATAAACGAGCCGTCTGCGGATATCCACAGACTTGAAAGCGCGATACTTGCGAAGCTGCGCACGATGAGAGCGTCCGACTTTGAGAGCGTTTACGATGCGGCGCAGGGACTCGGAGACAGGCTGTACAAGGCGGTCAGAAAGGCTTGCAGCCTTGATGAGCTGTATTTCCTTACAAAGACAAAGCGCTACACCCTCGCGAGGATACGCAGAGCGGTGCTGTGCAGCTTCCTCGGCATCGACAAGAAGCAGCTTTCCGAGCCGATAGCGTATATCCGCATACTCGGCATGAATTCAAAGGGCAGGGAGATACTCTCGGCGGCGCAGTGCGGACTTCCGATAGATACCTCGCTGAAGAACCTCATGAAGCAGAGCCGCGAGGCGCACCGTCAGGGCGCGTTTGAGGAACGTTGCGGCGACATCTATTCGCTTTGCTTTGAAAAGCCGCGTCCGTGCGGATATGAGTTTACAGCAAAGCCGATCATCTTAGAATAACTTGTAGGGACACGGCTTGCCGCGTCGATAGAACATATTAGCGATACAAAAATGCATATTATATCGGAGGACATAAAAATGCTTACGATCACAGAGATACAGTACAAAAATTTCGGCAAGTGCCTTGAGCTGAAGAACGACACCGCAACAGTCGTTGTAACGCTTGACATCGGACCGCGTATCATCTCCTACCACCTTAACGGCAAGGAGAATATCCTGTTTGAGGATGAACAGCGCGTATTTTTCGAGCGCGGCGAGTCGTTCAGGGAGTATTTCGGCGAGGACAAGACATGGTACATCTACGGCGGACACAGGCTCTGGAGCAGCCCCGAGAGCATGCCGCACAGCTACGTTCCCGATAACGAGCCTGTAAAGTACGAGCTGTATCAGTTCAAAAACGGCGACGACGAGAGCAACGGCGTTATGCTGACTCCCCCTCCCACAAGAACAGGACAGCAGCACAACATGGTGCTGTGGTTTGACGAGGGCGGCAAGGGCACATCGCGCCTTAAGGTAATTCACAACATCAAGAACGTTTCTGGCGCTATCGTTACTCTCGCGCCGTGGCCTATGAGCGTTTGCAGCGCAGGCGGCGTGGAGATATTCCCGCAGAGCACAAAGGACAACGGTCTGCTGTCAAACCGCCGCAATGTTTTCTGGCCCTATTCCGACATAAACGACCCGCGCTTCTTCCTCGGAAACAGATACGGCACGCTGAAGCAGGTGCCCGATTCCGAGGGCAAGTTCAAGATAGGCATGAACAACGAGGACGGCTGGGCAGCCTACATAAACAAGGGACAGATATTCCTGAAGAACTTTGAGATGAACGTTGAGGGCGAGTACCCTGATTTCGGCTGCAATTTCGAAACATTCACAAACGGCATCTTCCTCGAGTGCGAGAGCCTCGGCGAGCTTAAGACACTCAAGAACGGACAGGTGGCAAGCATCGTTGAGGAGTGGGAGCTTATCGAGTGCAGCGATACATTCGACCCCCGAAACGAGGACAGCATCGACGAGTTTGTAAAGAAATATGACCTGCGCAACAAAACAGGCGCACAGCCGTATGTGGCGCACACGATAATGAAGCACAACTAACACGCAAGGAGCAACTATGGCGCTTTACGAACAGCTTCGCGAGAAGCACAGACTATTTATCTATCATAGCTATGAGTTTACGAAAGAGGACGGAAAAAACATCCTGCGCTTTCATTTCTCGATCGACGAGCATCATTTTTATCCGCAGTGGACGTGGGACTTTGAAGCCCCTGACAGCTGCGACATAACGCTTATTGACGAGCTTGCTTTCTCGCTCGGTATGGCGGAGCTTGTTTCCTACTGGAAATGCGCGTGCTGCCCCGAGGTGGAGGTGCGCTGCGGCGCGCTGACCGAGTGGCAGAAAAACTGGTGGAAAAAGCTTTATTTTAATGGGCTGGGCGAATTTTTCTACCGCAACGGCATTACTCCCGATTTTGACGGATTTATGAACATCACTGCGCCCGCTACTATCGAGCGCCGCGCGTTATATCAGCGCAAAGCGGAGCTTCAGGGAATACTTGTTCCGATAGGCGGCGGCAAGGACAGTGTTGTATCGGTGGAGCAGCTGAAAAAGCACGGCGCGGATATCCATCCCTATATCATCAATCCGCGCGGCGCGACGCTTGGCTGCGTAGAGGCAGCAGGAATATCCTCCGACAAGACGGTCGGAGTGCGCCGCACTATCGACAAGACGCTGCTTGAGCTGAACAAGCTCGGCTACCTCAACGGTCACACGCCGTTTTCGGCGGTGGTGGCTTTCTCGGCGGAGCTTTTCGCGGCTATGAGAGGGCTTAAATACATCGCGCTCTCCAACGAAAGCAGCGCGAACGAGGCTTATGTTGACGGCACGACCATCAACCACCAGTACAGCAAATCCACCGAGTTTGAGCGCGACTTCCGCGAATACTGCGAGCATATCTTCGGCAGCCTTTCAAAGGACGGCTATCCCGAATATTTCTCGCTGCTGCGCCCGTGGAGCGAGTGGCAGATAGCGCGCGAATTTGTGAAATATCCGCAGTATTTCGGGGTGTTCCAGAGCTGCAATCTCGGCAGCAAGACGGACGTATGGTGCGGCGAGTGCGCGAAGTGCTTGTATGTGTATATCCTGCTTTCAGCATTCCTTGATGACGAAACGCTGACGAGGATATTCGGCTGCAATATGCTGGAGAAATCCGAGCTTTACGAGATGTTTGACGGACTGGTGCTGGACGGCGAGGATAAGCCGTTTGAGTGCGTTGGTACACGCGACGAGATACGTCTTTCGCTTGATATGGCGCTTAAGATGCGCGGCGCGAGCGCTCCTGCACTGCTGAAAAGATACTATGGCTTGCGCGAGATAGGCGGATTTGATATTCCCGATCTTACGAATTTCTTTGACGAGGACAATTTTGTCCCTGAGGAGTTTTTGTATTTGATGAAGGAATGAGAGCCAATGTATAATTGATAATTGACAATGGACAATTATGGTGTCCGACTGCATCGGACGTATTACAAAACGGCTTCGCCGTAATTTTCAATCATTCTGTGTAGCAGACACCGCAATTGTCAATTGCAAAAAGAAACCAATAAACACAACAAGCGAGAGATGATATGGATATTATGACACTAAAGCCCATTTTCGAGGGCAAGCGCTGCGCTATCCTTGGCTTCGGACGAGAGGGCAGGGTGTGGCTGGATATACTGAAAAAGCTTGACTGCTGCGCTGAGATAGCGATAGCGGATATGAACGAGGTGCAGGCAGAGGGCGTAACGCTTCTTTGCGGCGAGGACTATCTCGACCGCGCGAAAGGCTATGACCTGCTGCTGCAGTCCCCGGGAGTTATCATCAAGGATAAGCTTACCGCAGACGAAAAGGCGAAGATACTGACCCAGACGGAGCTGCTTTTGAGGCTGCGCCCGTGCAAGGTCATCGGCATCACAGGCACAAAGGGCAAGAGCACCACATCCTCGCTCGTGCATCATTTCCTTAAGGCAAGCGGCATCCCGACCATGCTTATCGGCAATATAGGAGTGCCGCCGCTGGAGCGTTTTGAGGAGATGCAGCCCGAAACGGTAGCTGTGTGCGAGCTTTCCTGTCATCAGCTTGAGTTTGTAAAGCATTCGCCCGAGGTATCGGTGCTGCTGAATATCTTCCCCGAGCACCTTGACCACTACACAGGCTTTCCTGCGTACAAGGCGGCAAAGGAGAATATCTGGCGCTTTCAGAAGGACTGCGACACTGCGATAATAAACTGCGATATCCTGCCCGAAAACGGAGGCGGCAGAGTCATCTCGGCTTCCTTTGGCGGCAGTGCTGATATCATGACGGACGGCGGCGACATAACGCTGTGCGACCGCGTTATCCCTGCCTCGGAGATAAACACAAGGCTTCGCGGCAAGCACAATGTATACAACATCGCGGTGGCTTTACAGGCGGCTGCACTGGGCGGTGCGGACATTGAAAAGAGCTTAGCTTCACTGCCTGATTTCGGCGGACTTCCGCACAGGCTCGAGTACATTGC
The DNA here is from genome assembly GCA_045539055.1 of Oscillospiraceae bacterium. Lineage (GTDB taxonomy): Bacteria > Bacillota > Clostridia > Oscillospirales > Ruminococcaceae > CAG-115. The sequence continues at coordinate 6,448 of JAZQEQ010000301.1, forward strand.
GACCATTGGCGGCGTTGAGTACATCAACGACAGCATCTGTACCATCCCCGAGGCTGCGATAGCGGCGGTGGAGGCTTTCCCTGACGGTGCGGATTGCGTTATCATCGGCGGAATGGAACGCGGCATCCCCTATCGCAAGCTGACCGATTTCCTCAATACAGGCGCAGTTGATACTGTGATACTGCTTCCCGATACAGGCGCGCGCATTGCGGACGGCATCAGGAACAAGGACGTGAACATCGTTATGGCGGCAGGGCTGCCCGATGCGGTGAGGGCTGCGAGAAAGCTTGCAAAGCGCAGGGTGATACTTTGTCCTGCGGCAGCGAGCTACGGCTTTTATAAAAACTTCGAGCAGCGCGGCGAGCATTTCAGAGAGCTTGTCACGGCGCTGAAAGGATAATAAAAGGAGCATTTATGCCAAAGATGACATGGGACAGGCTGCTTTGCGGCGAGCGCAGCAGGCAGACCGTCCGAAAGAATGTAAACGATGTGCGCACCGAATTCCGCAAGGATTATCACAGGATAGTAGGCTCGGCTTCGTTCAGGAGGCTTCAGGATAAGACGCAGGTCTTTCCGCTTGACAGAGGAGATTTCGTCCGCACAAGGCTGACGCACTCGCTTGAGGTGTCCTCGTTTGCCGAGTCGATAGGAGATACAGCGCTGCGGAAGCTTTCGGAGCAGGGGCGCGCCGATATCACGGATGATGTGAGGGAGTCCTGCTGCGACATACTTCGCTGCGCCGGGCTTATCCACGATATAGGAAATCCCCCGTTCGGGCATTTCGGCGAGTATACGATACGCGAGTGGTTCGGGCTGAATCTCGGAAAGCTTGCGTACAAGGGGCAGCCGCTTTCGGAACTGCTCTCGCCGCAGATGCAGGGCGACCTGCTGCACTTTGAGGGCAACGCGCAGGCGCTGAGGGTGCTGACAAAGCTGCATTATCTCATAGACGAGCACGGCATGAACCTGACCTATGCGCTGCTGAATACGGTGATAAAATACCCTGTGTCCTCGCTCCACACGGACAAGCACAGCGGCGATATCAGGACAAAGAAGATGGGCTATTATCTCACCGAGGAGCGCCTTAATAACAATATCGTCTGCGCAACGGGAGCGGTGGACTGCCGCTATCCGCTGACATTCCTGCTTGAGGCGGCGGACGACATTGCTTATAAGACCGCCGATATCGAGGATGCTGTGAAAAAGGGAATGATAAGCCTTTCGGCACTTGACATTGAGCTTCGCGAGAGGGCAGAAAGCTGCGCGGACGTGAAAAAGCGCGAGGTGCTTGTGGCGGCAGCGGAAAAGCTTCAGAGCTGCTACAAAAGGGCGACGGAAAACCTCATGCCCGACCCCGAAAGGAACGCAGTTCAGAACTGGATGATAGCGATGCAGTCGGTGCTTATCTACGCGGCGTCGGACGCATTCGTTGACAATTACGATGCGATAATGTGCGGCGGACTTAAAATGGAGCTGCTGGCGGTATCGCCTGCGTCGGAGCTTGCGGACGCGCTGAGTGACATTGCGTACAGATACGCATTCCAGTCAAAGGAGATACTGAAGATAGAGCTTTCCGTGTCAACGATGATGGATTTCCTGCTTGAAAAGCTGACTGGCGCTGCGCTGCGATACGACACGGCGCAGGAGAAGATAACGGACAAAAAGCTCATCTCGGTCATTTCCGAGAATTATGTAAGGATATGCAGCCTGCAGTGCGAGGGTGCGGATGACGCGCACGTTGCATACCACAGGCTTCAGCTGGTGACGGACTATATCTGCGGCATGACTGACGGCTTTGCGCGGCAGCTTTACCGCGAGCTTGTCGGAATATCGTGATAAAGGAGAGGTTTGG
>JAZQEQ010000302.1:0-5830 GCA_045539055.1 Oscillospiraceae bacterium
ATGGCATTTGAAGTTATCGTCTGTATCGAGTCGATTATCACGACCTCGGGCTTGTTCTGCACCACCGCATGGATGATGCTCTCGCAGTTGTTGTTTGATGCAAGAAAAAGATTGTCGCTTGCAACACCCAGACGGTCAGCACGCAGCTTTATCTGCCTTTCGCTCTCCTCGCCCGACACATACAGGATAGTATGCTCCTTGCCCATAAAGCCGCATATCTGAAGCAAAAGCGTTGATTTTCCGATACCGGGATCGCCTCCTATAAGCACCAGCGAGCCCTTTACAAGTCCGCCTCCCAGTACTCTGTCAAGCTCCGAGATGCCCGTTCCGTAGCGCGTTTCATCCTCGTAGCTTATCTCGCCGATACGGCTGTATTTGAACTCACCCACAGGCGCGGCGTTCTTTCCGACAAGCACCTCGGCAGGAGTTGCCTCCTCGATGCTGTTCCACGCGCCGCAGCCGCCGCAGCGGCCGTTCCATTTCGGGTATTCCTGTCCGCACTCGCGGCAGATAAAAAGCTGTTTTTGTTTAGCCAATTTTTAACGTCCTCCGTTTTTTATGCTTCAAGCGTTTCCGACAGGTCATCCGTGTCCTCTGTCGTTGCGTCAATAAATTCAAGCACTCCGCTGTAAATAGTAAATGCGACCTGCTGCTGATACTCTGTTGACGCAAGCCTTGCTTCCTCGTCGGGATTTGACAGGAATCCGCACTCTATCATAAGCGATGGATTAGGGTTTGATTTAAGAAGATAAAGCTCATCACCCGAGAGCTTTATCTCGCGGTCGTTGCCCTGCTGAAGCTGCGCAAATCGGTTCTGCATTATCTGGGCAAGCGTTCTGTTATCGGGATTATTGTTGTTATAGAACATCTGCCCGCCGAAATACTGCGGATCGGTATAGTTGTTCTGATGGATGCAAAGGAATATGCTGTCGGGATAGCTCTGCACTATCTCAAGACGGTTATCCATATCCGACAGCTTCTGATTGCGGATGCCCTCAACGCCTGCGTCGTAGATAGAAATATCCTCGTCACGCGTAAGCACTACATTGAAGCCCGAAAGCTCCAGCATATCGCGCAGATGCAGAGCGACCGACAGATTTACATCCTTTTCAAGAGTTCCGTTTGCGCCGACAGCCCCTCCATCGAGGCCGCCGTGACCGGCATCAACAACGATGACAGGCCGCTCATCGGGAGCAGCCGAAGCAGGAACGACATTGTCTGTCGCCCTCGCGCACACCACCAGCAGCGCAAAGCAGCCCAGCATCCCCAGCGTAAGTTTTACAGATCTTTTGTTAAGCTTCATATACTACCTCCGAGAAAATTCACTCTTTGTCCATTGTATATGAAGCTGTCCGCTCAAATATTACTGATCCTCAGGCTCTTTCCAGAAGCAGCCTGTGTGGAAGTTCTCGTTACCGAGCGGCCTTGCGGTAAGGCGGAACATCACGCAGCCGTCGGGACATACGATAGTCTTTCCGTATTTGTCGTCACCACCAAGCTTTCGGAGGTCTCCTCCGCTGCGCACAGCCTCCATAAGCGGAAACAGCTGCGACATCGTCTTGCTGCAGATACCACAGCCCTGCTGATTTACAGGACAGCCATAGGTGCAGGTATAGATATCACCGATCTCCTCGCCGTTTCTGCAGTAGTTCTCGGTGTGGTCGCCGCGAAGATAGCCTGTGACTTCAACCTTGAACTCATATTCTTCGTCATACCACTTTTTCATGCTGCGCCTCCGCTTTTTAGTTATTTCTTAATTACAAGTATACCATTTTATGCCGTTTTCGTCAACAAGATAATTGACTTTTTGTCCGAGTGATGCTATAATTAAATCAGTATATAAATTTATGACTGACAGGAGGTCCTTATCATGTCCTTTTTACCTGTAAATCCTTTTGATGATGCAGAGGAGATAGCAAAAAAATCGATGGTGCTGTTCTTCCTCATTGACTGCTCAGGCAGTATGGGCGGCAGTAAGATAGGCACAGTAAACTCTGTTATGGAGGAGCTTATCCCAGAGATACGCGGCATCGGCGGTGCCGACGCTGATATCAAGCTTGCTGTACTGAAGTTCTCGGGCGGCAGCGAATGGATGTATAACGAGCCTGTTTCAGTCAATGAATTTGAGTGGAAGCCGCTGGATGCAGAAAACGTGACCGACCTCGGCAGTGCATTCTCCGCGCTTGCAGGAAAGCTCTCGAGAAATGAGTTCATGAAGTCGCCCTCGCTGTCGTTTGCGCCTGTAATGATCCTTATGTCGGACGGTTATCCCACCGACAATTTCGAAAAGGGTCTTGCGGAGCTTGCCGTGAATAAATGGTACGCAAACGGAATCAAGGCTGCTGTCGCAATAGGTGAGGACGCAGACCTTGAGATACTGGAGCGCTTCACAGGCAGCCCTGACACTGTTGTTACAGCACATAATGGCGAGGCTCTCGCAAAGCTCATCAAGTTTGTGGCTGTCACATCTTCCCAGATCGGAAGCCGCAGCGTCCGCCTTGCCGAGGCTGAAGAAGATCCCCACACAAAGCAGCAGTCCGCTGCCGAGCAGATCAGGGAATTCGCAGAGAGCGATGAGATCTCCGCAGATATCGAGGCTGGCTGGTAATGTTTTTCAAAGGCTACGCCGTTTCAGTCAGAGGCGCTTCGCATGAGGCTGCAAACGAGCCTTGTCAGGATTCGGCAAGAACACTTATCACACGCGATATAGCGATAGCCGCTCTTTCGGACGGACATGGCAGCGAAAAGCACTTCCGCAGCCATGTAGGCAGCGATATCGCGACCCGTATTGCAATACGCTCGATGCAGGATTTCGCCGAGCTGAACGGCGGACTTGACAAAATATTCAGGGACGACCCACACACCGCTGCAAGACGTATCGCCGCGAATATCATCTGCGGCTGGAACGAGGAGGTGGACTCCCACGCAGATTCTACACCATTTACAGACGGCGAGAATAAAATACTTGAAAAACACCCTGATGTTCCCAGAGAGTCCATATACGGTGCAACACTCATCCTTGCCGCCACCTCGGGAAGAGGGCTCTTCGGACTTCAGATAGGCGACGGCAGCTTTCTCGCAACGCGCCGCGGAAAGATATATTCCCTTATGCCAGAGGACGAAAGGCTGGTGGGCAACCTCACCACCTCGCTGTGTGATAACGACGCTATAAACAGCTTCCGCTGGTTCTATCAGCCCGGCAGCTTCTCCAGCATCGTTCTTTCAAGCGACGGACTTATAAACTCCTTTAAGAGCCGTGCGGATTTCCTGAGCTTCAGCGAAAGGATACCCACAGCTATCGGCGCCAAAAAGACACAGGAGCTTGAGGCTCACCTCAAGGAGCGTTCCAGCGGCGGCAGCAGAGATGATATCTCAATAGCTGCTTTGAAAAATAACTTCTTTTACAACTATTGACTTTTTCGACAGAATAATATATAATATATTATATAACGCTTTGACAAAACCTTGACAATATCAAAACAGGGGGATCTGTAATGGCAGAACGTAATAAACTGCTTATCGTTGACGATTTTGAGTTCAATCGCCTGATGCTGAGCGATACATTCAGCGACAGAAATGTTATAGAGGCTGAAAACGGCGAAGTAGCAATAGAACTTTATGAAAAGCACAAGGACGAGCTTTGCGCTGTGCTTCTGGATATAATGATGCCCGTAATGGACGGCTTCGGTGTGCTTGAGTATTTCGTTGAACACAAGTACATAGATGACATTCCTGTATTTATCATCAGCGCAGACACATCTGACAAATCGCTGTCGAGAGCTTATGACCTCGGTGCCGCAGATGTTATCGCAAAGCCCTTTAACATCAGATTTGTCCGCCGCCGTATCAACAATATCATTGAGCTGTACGATCAGCGCAGAGAGCTTCGCTCGATGGTGGATGCACAGAACAAAAAACTCGAAAGCACATCGGCAAAGTAAAAAAATAAGCAAAATTAACCAAAAACCACGACTATATATGTCGTGGTTTTGTTTTTTTGCGAGATTTTGCAAGTTTTTTCAAAAACGCTTGCAAAAAACTATACCTATATGATATAATATGTGAGATAGCAGATATAAAGGTATTGATAATTGAATGCGTTTTGCATAACAATAAATTTATTTCTGCATAATATATACAAATTAAATTCATAAATAAATATAACAAAGGGGTAACAACTATGCTTTACACACAGATGAACAAGGATCAGCTCGTTGCTGAAAAGGAAACTCTCCTTAAGCAGTACGAGGAATTCAAGGCTAAGGGTCTGAAGCTGGATATGTCCCGCGGAAAGCCTGCGCCCGAGCAGCTCGACCTCTCCATCGATATGCTGCTGCACTGCCTTGACGGCGACTACAAGTCCTCCAACGGAATCGACTGCCGTAACTATGGCATCCTCGACGGTATCCCCGAAGCAAAGAAGCTGTTTGAGGAAATGCTCCAGATCGGCGACGACGAGATAATCGTCGGCGGTAACTCCTCCCTCCAGCTCATGTACGATACCATTATCCGTGCGCTGCACTTCGGTGTTTACGGCGGCGACAAGCCCTGGGGAAAGTGCGACAAGGTGAAGTTCCTGTGCCCTGTTCCCGGCTATGACAGACATTTCGCGATCTGTGAATCTCTTGGTATCGAGATGATCCCCGTTGACTACAAAGCAGACGGCCCCGATATGGATGTTGTCGAGAAGCTTGTAGCAGAGGATGAGGAGATCAAGGGTATCTGGTGCGTTCCCATGTACTCCAACCCCACAGGCATCACATATTCCGATGAAGTAGTAAAGCGCTTCGCGAACCTCAAGCCCAAGGCTAAGGACTTCCGCATCTTCTGGGACAACGCTTACTGCGTACACCACCTGTCCGATGACCACGACACTCTGCTGAATATCATCGAGGAGTGCAAGAAGGCAGGCAACCCCGATATGGTATTCCAGTTTACATCTACTTCCAAGATCTCTTTCCCCGGCGGCGGTCTTGCCGTGATCGTTGCAAGCAAGAACAACATCAACTTCATCAAGAATCAGATGACAGTTCAGACTATCGGCTTCGATAAGCTCAACCAGCTGCGCCACTGCAAATACTTCAAGAACTTTGACGGAATCAAGGCGCACATGAAGAAGCACGCGGCTATCATTCAGCCCAAGTTCAGCGTTGTTCTGTATATGCTGAACAAGGAGATCGCTCCTCTCGGCATCGGCAGCTGGGTATCTCCCAAGGGCGGATACTTCGTATCCTTTGACGCTATGGAAGGCTGCGCAAAACGTATCGTTGCTCTCGCGGCAGAGGCAGGCGTTGTTATGACAGGCGCAGGCGCAACCTATCCCTACGGCAAGGATCCTAAGGACAGCAATATCAGAATTGCGCCCACCTTCCCCAGCGTTTCCGAGCTGCGTCAGGCTATGGAGATATTCTGCGTATGCGTGAAGCTGGCTAGTGTTGAGAAATTACTGGCAGACTAAATAATTATTGTGTAGAACAAAAGATAGATACAGAGGGCGGAGTTTTCCGCCCTTTTCGTTTGTTGACATTTCAGGAGAGAGTTGGTATAATTAGAGCATACATACAATTAGGGGGATAACAATGGTTGAATTGAAAATGATAACCAAAGAAAATCTAGAAGATGTATTGAATCTGAAAGTATTGGATCGCCAGACATCATTTGTATCCTCTACAGCATATTCATTAGCTCAAGCCTATGTCTATCGCGAAACCGCATTTCCATTTGCAATATATAATGATGATGAAATAATAGGATTTATTATGATGGGTTACTACGAAGCCAGGGATCAATATACGCTGTGGAAATTCTTAATAGACAAAAAATATCAAGG
>JAZQEQ010000303.1:0-12855 GCA_045539055.1 Oscillospiraceae bacterium
CGATGATAACGGCGAGAACGCCGAAGATAAACCTGAAGAAAATGACAACAATGAAAGTGAGGACAAATAATATGGCAGCACAGATCATCGACGGAAAGGCAGTTTCCGCAAAGGTAAAGGAAGAGGTAAGACAGGAGATCGAGCGCGAGGGTCTTGAGGTTGGTCTTGCGGTAGTTATCGTAGGCGACGACCCTGCAAGCCGCGTTTATGTAAACAACAAGAAAAAGGCTTGCGAGGTATGCGGTATCAAGAGCTATGAGTACGCACTTCCTGCTGAAACGACAGAGGAGGAGCTCCTTGAGCTTGTTGACACACTCAACGCAGACGACAAGGTGAACGGCATCCTCGTTCAGCTTCCCCTCCCCAAGCACCTCAATGAAGAAAAGGTTATCGAGCGCATCTCCCCCATGAAGGACGTTGACGCGTTCCACGCTGCAAATGTCGGCAAGATCATGATCGGAAACTATGCTTTCCTGCCCTGCACTCCCGCAGGCTGCATGGAGCTTATCCACAGCGCAGGTATCGACGTAAGCGGCAAGGAGTGCGTTGTTATCGGTCGCTCCAACATCGTTGGCAAGCCCATGGCTATGCTGCTTCTGCACGAGAACGGCACAGTTACCGTATGCCACTCCAGAACAAAGGACCTCAAGGAGGTCTGCCGCCGCGCTGATATCTTAGTAGCCGCTGTAGGCAGAGCAGGCTTTGTTACAGCCGACATGGTAAAGGACGGCGCAGTTGTTATCGACGTCGGAATCAACCGCAATGCTGACGGAAAGCTCTGCGGCGACGTTGCGTATGACGAGGTCGCCGAGAAGGCTTCGTTCATCACACCCGTACCCGGCGGCGTAGGTCCCATGACCATCGCAATGCTGATGAAGAACACCGTCATGGCTAAGCGCATCCAGTCGAAATGAGAAATCAGGCAAAGCCGTTTTTAAAGAACGCGATAATTCTCACCGCCGCAACTGTTCTTATAACAGTCTGTATGCGCGAGTGGGGTGTGGCGCAGGTCACCATAGTGGTGCTTGTGGCATTGCTCGCAGGCGCACAGTGGGCGCTGTGGGCGTATATGAGGAAGACGAAATGACAAGTGAAGTTATCCGTCACTATGACAGACTTATCGCAGAGGAGAACGACCCTTTCCGTGACCCGCCCGTTTTACAGGAATACATGGACAAATGGGACGGTGCGAAGTTTTTAAATACGCTGGCACTTAATGGTTCTGAAACTGTGCTTGAAATCGGCGTTGGCACAGGACGTATTGCTGCAAAGACCGCGCCGCTTTGTGCAGAGCTTTTCGCCTTGGATATATCGCCAAAGACTATCGAAAGAGCCAAAGAAAACCTCGCTGATTTCAAGAACATACAGCTTATCTGTGACAACTTTCTGAACTTCGATTTAGACAGAAAGTTTGACGTCGTTTATTCCTCGCTCACATTCATGCATTTTGAGGATAAGCAGATGGCGGTCAACAAGGCGGCTGAATTGCTTTGTGACGGCGGTAAGTTCGTGTTGTCGATAGACAAAAACCGATCGGAATCTATCGACATGGGCAGCTATAAGCTTCGGGTATATCCTGGTACTTCAGAAGCGATAATATCCTGCGCAAGGAATGCAGGGTTTTGTCTGAAATCACAGTGTGAAACGGAATTTGCGCATATCATGACTTTTGTAAAAGCATAAACAACAGGGCAGAAACCGCAATGCGGCTCTGCCCTAATTTTTTGTGGTCTGTGTAGGGGCACGACGTGTCGTGCCCGTAAAGGATATACCGACATTTTCGGGCACAGCACGCTGTGCCCCAACGGTATCCGTTTTGCGGACACGGCAAGCCATGTCCCTATTAAAGCGCCTGTGCAAAAAGGGCGGAAATGAATTCCGCCCCTACATAGTGCGTTTACAGCCCAAAACTCACCGACAGCGCGTCGTTCACCTGTGACATGGCAGTGCTGTCAAGCTCGCCCATGCGCTCCTTGAGCCGCCTTTTGTCCAATGTACGAACCTGCTCCAGCAGGACCACCGAGTCCTTTGCAAGTCCGCAGGAGGCGGCGTTGAGCTCAATATGTGTCGGAAGCTTGTTTTTTTCTTTCTGGCTGGTTATAGCAGCGGCGATAACGGTGGGGCTGTGCTTGTTGCCGATGTCGTTCTGGACGATCAGCACAGGTCTTACACCGCCCTGCTCCGAGCCTACGACAGGGCTCAGGTCCGCATAGTATATCTCTCCGCGTTTCACTAACATTTGATGATCATTCCTTTCTGCATATTCCCGATATCCGCGTTTGTCTGTCGTGAATATTATTGCCTTGCAGGACGGAGTTATTCAAGGCAGTGCAGATATCAATACATTTTATTCCGCACATAGTATTTCAGTGAAAACAATACCGCTATTTTTCACAAATTCCATTGACATGAGGGCGATTTTATTATATAATATAGTATGTATAATTATAAAAACACGGAGGTATAAAGCAATGTCCGATTATATAAGAAGATTACCCGTATACCTGCTGCTCGACTGCTCAGGTTCTATGGCAGGAGAGCCTATCGAGGCCGTAAAGCAGGGAATCAAGGCGCTGGTGTCCGAGCTTAAGGGCGACCCTCAGGCGCTTGAAACAGCCTGCCTGTCCGTTATCACATTCGACAGCTCCGCGCGCCAGATAACACCCCTCACAGAGCTGATGCTGTTCAAGGAGCCCCAGCTTGCTGCAGGCGGCGCAACAGCACTCGGTGCTGCGCTTCAGGTGCTTGCACAGTGCATCAGAGCAGAGGTGCGCACAGCTACTCCCACACAGAAGGGCGACTGGAAGCCGCTGGTGTTCATTCTTTCCGACGGCGCTCCCACAGATAACCTCGACGACGGACTTGACGCGCTCAAGACCGTCACCGCAGGCAACATCATCGCCTGTGCCGCAGGAGCAAACGCAAACACCGCAACACTCAAGAAGATAACCAACAACGTGCTGATGATGAATAACCTCACAGCAGGCGATATGGCTCAGTTCTTTGCGTGGGTGTCCAGCTCCGTAAAGGCTTCCTCCAAGAGCATCGACGCAAAGCCCGGCGACGCTGTGCAGCTGCCGCCTCCCCCTCAGGGCTTTGTTATCGTACCGTAAGGCGTATATATGAACGAAGAACTTTATTCAGAAAGGCTGTCCTCTGTCCTCATAAATGAGGAGGAGCAGCTCACAGACCGCGATGTGATGGAGCATACCGCAACCATCTGGAAGTATCGCCCCATCAGGGACGACGGTCTTGAAAAGCATGATGAGAGCCACACGAAGCACACTGTCACCGAAAACGGTGAGATGATAGGTGCAAGAGTGCGCGGCAAAAAGCACAAGCACGACGGCACGAATTGCGACGACTGGTTTGAGACCGCTGTAACAGACGGCTGCTTTATTGCAGTGGTGTCCGACGGCGCAGGCTCAAAGCAGCTTTCGCGTACAGGCGCAAAGATGTGCTGCGATGGTGCTGCGGCTTATTTAAAGCGCGAGCTGTCTGCCCTGCTGAATGCAGAGCCAAAGCTCAGAGCCGACCTCGCAGGAGATATGTCGGGCGCGGAGTTTATGGCTGCGTGCGGCAAGATCGCGCCACTTGTGCAGAATGCGGCACGCTATTCATTCGATAATATAATCAACCACCTGCGCGGCATATATGCGGACGAGCGTTATATCGCGGCTCTGGGACGCGCTCCCGAGCTGTCCGACCTGTCCTCCACCTACCTTGCAGCTGTGGTGATACCTCTTGAAACAGCAAACGGCAAGGAGAGCTTTATCGCCACCGCACAGATAGGCGATGGCTGTATCTGCGCGTTAAATACCGAAGCTGACAGCGATAAGTGCCTGAAGCTCCTCGGCGAGGCTGACAGCGGCAAGTATTCGGGCGAAACGCAGTTTCTCACAGAAAACGCGCTCAGCCCCGCAAACATCGCCGCCAAAACAAGGATAAGCCGCGGCAAGTCCGATGTCATCATGCTGATGACGGACGGAGTTGCGGACGACTACTTCCCTGCCGAGCCGATGATGAAGCGGCTGTACCTCGACCTGTGCCTTAACGGAGTGCTGCCAATGCGCGGAATAATCCCAAGACCGCAGCAGCCCTCCCCGATAGCGTTCCCCGCTGTTAGCGAAAGCGCAGAGAGCGTTTCGCTGCAGTACGCAAAGCAGCTTTTTGCAGAGTGCGACGACCCCGTAAACGAGCTGTGGCAGCGCAGAGGTACGCTCAAAAGGCACTCGCTCATGGCAAACGGCATCTCGCTGGGAGATACCGCGGAAAAGCGACTGCTTACATGGCTTGACAGCTACAACGAGCGCGGAAGCTTCGACGACAGGACGCTCGTTATCATTCTTACCGACACAAAGGACTAAAACGACATGAATAGTGGAGATATATGCCTCGCTACGTTAGAGAGCGGCGAAACAATTGAATATGTATTCGATACAAATGCGCCGCGCGGCGGAATGAAGCATACCTTCTTCACCCCCGACAGAAAATACGCGGTGCAGTTCTTCAACAATCCGCGCGACGCTGCCGACCCGAAGCTGCAGGACCGCATCCGCACCATCGTCAGCCGTTACAACCCCACCGTTTCGGAAAAGAACGGCGGCGCACTCGGCAACACAGACAAGACCGCGGATTATTTCAGGGCAAAGTTCTGCTGGCCCGTGGCAATAGTGAAAAGCCCCGAGTTCGGCATCGTCTGCCCCACCTATCCCGTCAACTTCTTCTTCGGCGAGGGTGCATCAGCGCTGCTGAAGCTTTCGGGCAAGGACAAGAAAAGCAACTGGTTTCCAGGCAGAACCAGAAAATACATCAACGCGACCGAGCTGGGCGATTTCCGCATGATGCTGAGGACCGCGATAAGCCTTGCGCGCAGCATACGCCGTATGCATCAGGCAGGTCTTGCGCACTCCGACCTCTCCTGCAACAACGTGCTCATCGACCCGAAAACAGGCTCGTCGGTAGTCATCGATATCGACTCGCTGGTGGTGCCGAATAAATTCGCGCCCGAGGTCTGCGGCACGCGCGGCTACATTGCGCCCGAGGTGCTCGCAACGATGGAGCGCGACTCCCACGACCCAAGCCGCTGCCTGCCCTGTGTGCAGACAGACCTGCACGCGCTGCCTGTGCTGATATACGAATATCTGTTCCTCAGACATCCGCTGATAGGACCGAAGATATACAGCCACGAGTCCGCCGAAAAGGACGATTTCCTTGCAATGGGACCGATGGCGACCTTTATAGAGAATCCCTCTGATACCTCAAACCGTCCACCCGACCTCGATGTGACCATCTCGGTGCTCTCAAAGGGTCTGGAGCAGCTTTTCCTGCGCGCTTTCGTGGACGGGCTGCACGACCCCTCAGAGCGCCCCACCGCGATGGAGTGGGAAACAGAGCTTCTGCGCGCATGGGACAGGCTCCAGCCCTGTAAAAATCCCAACTGCGGCAAGCGCTGGTTTATCCTGCGCGACGAGAGCGACCCCACCTGCCCTTTCTGCGGCACAAGGTCGTCCGACAGCGTCGTAAAGCTTAAGCTCAAAGGTCGTATGCGCGGCAGAAACGGCATCTACCGCGACAGGAGCGAGGTGTTCATATACGAGAATATGCCGCTGTTTGACTGGCATACATTCGATAATGTACATAACGACGAAAAGGCAAAGGCTGAGATGACAGCATATATCTGTCGTCACGGCGGAAAGTGGCTGCTTGTAAATAACGGCGCGGAGGGTATGCGCTCGCCCGAGGGCAGGCTGATACCCAAGGGCAGTGCGATAGAGCTTAAAAACGGCGCGCTGTTCAGGATGGGCAGCGACGAAAATGCCTTTACAGCAGAAATTACTGTGACCTAAGGAGGACTTCATGTCCGTAAACATAAACGATATCATCGCCCGCGCTAAAGAGGGCGAGATAGTATTGCTCCCCTCAGGTGAGTTTGAGGGCCCCGTTTATATAACAAAGCCGATAAAGCTTATGGGCAACAATACCACACTGTGGGCAAGACGCGGCAGCGTTATCGAGGTGACCTGCGAGGGCGCAGCGATAGAAAACATCCGCGCAGAGCTATCCGAAGCAGACAGCTCCGACAGCGTTATAGTCGCGCACAAGGGCGCCGCAGTAAACAATGTCGAGATATTCGGCGGAGTCAACGGCTTTGGTGACGAGGACGGCTATTTCGACTTCCCGAGAAGCCTTTACCTCGGCGAGTTTTCAGCAGAGGAAAAGAACACGTTCACGATCAGCGTGAATGTACCTGTCCCCTGTCATATCGAAAGCAATACATCAGGACTTAGCTTCACTCCCTCGGAGCTTCAGGCGGGCGAAAATCTCGTAACTATAACAGCCGGCGGCTTTGCGGCAGGTATGCTGCTTTATGCCGAGGTGCTGCTGAAATCCGTATTCACGCGCCGCTTTTATGTGAGCGGCAGACCGACGGCTGATATGCAGCCTGTCAGCGGACTTTCGCTCTACAGCTGCGGTGAAAAGGCACAGCGAAGCGACGTTTTTTCGGTGCTGAGCAACGCGCCGTCGCAGGAGCTTCCCCCTGCCGATATAAGAAAGGGACAGCGCATCTCACTCGGTCAGTACATCGGCAGCAAGTGCAGTATCTACTTCTCGCACAGCTCAGGACCTGCCGCAGAGATAGACCCGTATATGTTCCTGCTTGATACGGAAACAAAGGCTTTCGGCAGCACGGGAATGGTGTTCTTCGGCTGCGAAAGCTCGGACGATGGCGCTGTGCGCTACTTCGCGGACGATGGACATATTGAGATAGACTTTGACAGGATAGACTACCGCGTGGAAAGGCTGCTGCTCGTCTACTCGTTTTATGCGGAGAGCGCGGTGCAGAGCTTCGGCGATGTCAAGTCACCTTGCTGTGCAATAAAAGCAGACGGAAAAACGCGCATCACATATAGTATGTACGGGCTTGGCGAAGCGCCTGCCGTGATAGCGCTTGAGTTCTATAATTACAAGGGCGAATGGAAGGTCGCTGCGACAGGACGCAGCTTCTATTCGGGGCTTCCCGCACTGTGCGAGAGCTTTGGCATAGTCGCCACCGAATGATACCCCAAGGAAAGGAAACACCCCGAAATGGCGGACAAAAGTTTATTCAGAAGATACATCGGCTATGACAACACCGATGTTTTCAAGGGTCTGCTGCTGGACGGCTATATAGCGGTGCAGAAGAACGGTCTGTTCTTCCCCGACAGCCTGCCGCTTGCGTCCACTGCCGAGATATCCGCTGCCGCAGCCTACACCGCGGCACAGTTTGAGGACGCAGACGCAATACAGCAGGGCCTCGACGCGTGGCTTAAGCAGAACAGGATAAAATGCGACAGCAGGGCTGTATGCGAGCTGCTTGTCGAGGCTATACAGAACTGCGGCGATGGCAAGCGCAACACCTATTTCGTGCTGCTGTGCTGGCTGATGAAATATCTTCCCGAAAAGCGGGACAAGATACTTTATATCGGCGCGGCAACGCTCCGCGAGCTGTATTTCCTGTATATAATGTATACCCTCGGCAGCGAGGTGATCTACGTTTCCTACGGTGAGGATGCGGATTTTGAGCAGTTCACCAGAAAGGACGATATAACCACTCTCGGCGGCGAGAACAGCGCCCATGTCGAGATAGATTTCGAGAACATAGACCTCAGCCTTGAGGGTCAGCTGAGCGATATGCGCGCCGCAGCCCAGAAGTACGACGGCATGGTGACACGCGGCACTACCTCCGCGGCAGCCCTTTTCGAGGACTTTATAACAACGCACCAGAAGCGCGTTATCTCAAAGGGCGGAGTTTTCGCGGACGGCTGTGAGGTGCCTGTCTACTTTGCAGGTCTTATAGGCTACGACGAGGAGGCTGTATATACCAATATGCTGCTGAAGTTCAAGGAGAGCTTCGCAGGACTGAAAAAGCAGCTTATTTTTATCGAAACCACACTGTCAAACCCCGATGTTGACGAAACAAGGGCACTCGGCAGTATCCCGCGCAGCAGCACCGACGAGATGATAGACGCGTTCGCGCTGCTGATAAAGCTCGGCGGCGACCCGATGCGTACAGCGCTTGCGCAGAACACGCTGAAAACGATGCTGAAGACACTGTTTGATGACACAGGCAACCAGACGGTAGTCATGAACTACGGCTCAAAGCTCGTTACATGGCTGTACCGCTGCACTCAGGGACGCAAATACGCCGTCCAGTACGAGGATATCCCCGTGATACTCTACTACGGCGATATCTCTCAGGCAGAGCTGTTCTTCCTGCACTTCATGTCGCGCTGCGGATTTGATGTCGTGTACATCACCCCCAACAAGAATATGCTGGATATGACGGTGGAAAAGAACTTCGACAGCCGTATGCAGATATTCCAGCTCCCCCTCTCAAAGGACAGCGGAAAGTACCCCGACAAGCCCGTAAAGATGAGCATGGCGACCGTTGCATACAACGCAGAGCGCGAGCTTGATACGATGCTGTACAACGGCGACGCGGGCATCTTCCGCGACTTCCAGTTCCCCAATTCTCAGGCGGTGACCTTAAAGACCACCTACGAGGAGATAGGTATCCTCTGGAAGCACGAGGCAAGGTTCAGAACAGGCTTTGAGGTGTCGGGAAATCTCGTAAGCGTGCCGAATATCTTCGCTAAGATAAGCGGTGTAAGGCGCGGCGACGAGGGCGACTACTGGGACGAGATACGAAAGCGCCTTACCCCCGAAACGATACTGCGTATAAAGACCAACGACCCCGCCCCCGACGGCGAGCTGGACCTGTCCGCATACCGCAGCTTCTACCACAACACACAGATAGATACGGAAAAGCTCAAGGCTTCTCCGCTCAACCGATACAGCTACCTCCCCGACAGGACACAGGATCTGATATTCTACAAGTTTCAGGAGGCGGCAGACAGCGGCTTTATCAAGCTTCAGGGCGACGAACTGATGTGCGCGATACTGCACTACGGTCTGACGTTCGACAAGCAGCT
The DNA here is from genome assembly GCA_045539055.1 of Oscillospiraceae bacterium. GTDB lineage: Bacteria > Bacillota > Clostridia > Oscillospirales > Ruminococcaceae > CAG-115. The sequence goes on from JAZQEQ010000303.1 coordinate 8,976, forward strand.
GCTGAAGATATTGCAGCGCTTTGATTTTACAAAGCAGCTGCCAAAGCTCATATATATTGATGTCGTTGAGGCGACCTTTACACTGGAGGAATGTATCCATACAGTGCTGTGCAACCTCCTCGGCTTTGATATACTGGTGTACACACCCACAGGCTATAAGAACCTCGAGACGTATGTCGACAGCAGAGCCTTTGAGGAGCACACCATGGACGAATTTCTGTACAATATGGAGGTTCCGAAATTAAAAATTCCCTCCGACAATAAAAACAGCGGATTTTTCGGAAGGCTGTTCGGGAAAGGATAATTATTATGGCATTACAGTTCACACCAGGCGCACAGGTTGCAAACGCAAACGTTATCGAAACAGCAGCAGTTGAGGTAAAGTCCGCTGTTGTTGACGAGGCAGCTCTCGACACAAAGATCGAGGAAGTTCAGAACTTCAACATCGTTGTAAAGACAGAGGAGATCAAGCAGCAGCTCGCAACAAGCAAGGAGATCGACGCACTCGTAAGCACCATCAACGTAAAGGACGCAAACACCATCGTTAAGTTCGGTGCAGAGGCAGCCGAGGAGATCTCCAAGGCTTCCGATCAGGTGCTCAACTCCATGAGCATCGACCAGATCAACGACACAGGCGTTATGATGAAGAAGCTTGCAGCAGTTATGGATCAGTTCGATATCGACGAGATCAAGGACGACAAGCCCGGCTTCTTCGGCAGCCTCAAGAAGAAGATCGAGAAGATCCTCAACAAGTACCAGACAATGGGTCACGAGATCGACGATATCTATGTTCAGCTCAAGACATACGAGTCCGAGATCGAAGCAGCAAACACAAAGCTGGACAATATGTACGAGGCAAACCTCGGCTACTACCAGCAGCTCGTTAAGTACATCATGGCAGGCGAGCAGGGCGTCAAGGAGCTCGACGCATTCATCGAGGAGTACAAGGCTAAGGTAGAGGCTAACCCCGATGACGGCACTATCCGCATGGACCTCTCCAACCTCCAGCAGATGAGAGAGATACTCGACCAGCGCGTAATGGATCTGAAGGTTGCAGAGAACGTTGCTATCCAGACAGTTCCCATGCTGAAGACAATGGAGTACTCCAACCTCAACCTCATCAGAAAGATCAACTCCGCGTTCATCATCACAATGCCCGTATTCAAGCAGGCACTCTCTCAGGCTATCATGCTGAAAAGACAGCGCATCCAGGCTGAGTCCCTCAACGCGCTTGACGAAAAGACCAACGAGATGCTGATAAAGAACGCTCAGAACACCGTTGACCAGTCCAAGGCTATCGCAGCAATGTCCGCAGGCTCCTCTATCAAGGTAGAGACTCTCCAGCAGACATGGCAGACCATCGTAAACGGTATCGACGAGGTACAGGCTATCCAGGATCAGGCTCGCGAGCAGAGAAAGCAGGACGCTGTCGCTCTCGAGGAGATCAAGAAGGACTACAAGTCCCGCATGAAGGCGTAATCACAAAAGAAAAGGGCGGGCATACCGCCCTTTTTCACAGAACGGAGGCATACAATGGCTCTACCCGATTTTAAAAAGACGGTGCAGGATAAGACCGCCGTTCCCGAATGGGCGAAGCTCATGAAGGACGGCGAGTTCATCAGCTATTCCACCACCTACAAAAGCAAGATATATTTCGACCTGTTCGACAAGTGCGTGCAGCCCTGTGCCGATACAGGCGATATCACCTACTACGTCTACTCCCCCTTAAAGCACGGCGCTGACCCCGACAAGAAATACCCTGTGCTGATGTGGCTGCACGGCGCAAGCAACTCGCTGATGGGCGAGGGCTGCATAATGTGCTGCGGCGCGGAGCAGTACGCTTCCCCGAAGTATCAGGAGAAGATGGGCGGCGCGTTTATAATAGTCCCCCTCGCGAACGAGCAGCGTACCGAAAAGGGCGAGATACTCGGCGGCTGGAGCAAGGTGTATTCACAGCCGATAAAGGCTATCTACGACAAGGTATGTGCAGACAACGCCAAAAATATCGGCAAGAAATTCGTCATGGGCGCGTCCTCGGGCGGCTACTTCACATGGCAGCTCTTAGAGGACTACGGCAGCTATTTCGATGTCGGAGTACCGATAGCCTCGGGATATTTCCCGAAGTACGACGCACTGGACAGGATAGAACAGAGCGGAGTTCAGATCATGATAGCGCACGGAAAGCACGATGAGCTTGCGCCGTTCGACGAGTGCATACAGCCGCACCTTGAAAAGATACAGAGCCTTAAAAACTGCCTTGCGTTCTTCCCCGAATGGGTATACAACGGCGACGGAGGCATCTCCTCGGTATTCTACGGCTTTGAGATGGGTCAGCACTGTATGATAAACTGGATACAGAAGGACCTTATGTTCGACGACGGTACACCTGCCGACCCTCGCCTGCCCGACGGCTTTACGGGCTGGATAAGAGATATCTGCAGATAAAACATCCCCACAGGCATTCCTGTGGGGATAATTTTATTCTTCTGTTTCTTCGGGCTGCTGCTCGGACTGCTCATTCTGCAGCTCCTGCGCCCACTTTTGCTTTTCAAGCTCGTCCTTGTCGATATTTATGGAGTCTAAAAACTTCGCCTCGCGCTCAGCCTTTGATGCCTTTGGATTGCTCTGCTCGCGCGACATACGCTCAAACTGCTCCATTATCTTTTCCTTGTCGATCTCCTCGACTATCTCCTCGCGAAGCCCCGCCTTTACCTCAAGATAATAGAACGGTGTATCCGCCGTGTCGGTGTTCTCGGCATTGTAGCCGAAGATAAACTGATATTTCACCGTGCGCACGCCCGTGGTTATGGTGACGGTGTAGCCCTTGTCCCTGCCCTTGTTTATGGGAGCATAGTCCACGCTCTGCACGTCGTTGTAGAAGAAATAGTCCGTTTCTCCGTTTGGAGCGGTGACAGAAAACTCGTCCTCGCGTATCTCGTAGCTGTAATCGCCGCGCATTGATACCACTATCCATATCACCGCGACCAGCACCTCAAGCCCCAGTACCACCTTGAACAGCGTGCTTATGTACCCGCTCAGCTCACCGAAGTCGAATATGCACAATATCGTCACCAGCAATACCATCAGCAATCCCGCAACGAACAGCGCGCCGCACATATTCTGTGCCTTGTTGAAGCAGCGGAACGTGCCCCTGCGTATTACATTTTCGTTCATCTTCTCCATCTCATATCTCCGTCTTTCAATCCCTCGTTATCAACAGCATCAAGGTTTTTTCGCGTTATCTGTTCAATCATCGCCGACTCAAATATGCTTTCGGCTGCTTCGGTATCTATCTGCGGCTTCTCGATAGTGATAACATTGCTGTTTACGCCGAGATAGTAGAACGGGTTGCCGCTTACGTCCTTTACCACCTTGTTGTCACCGAAGATGACGCGGTACTCTATCACCCTGATGCTCGTCATTATAGTCACGATATAGCCGCGATGATTTCCGAACAGCTTGAACGGCTGGAATGTGATGTCCTGCACATCGGAATAATAGAAATACTCCGTTTTTCCTCCCGGACCTTTAACCACAAACTCCGTTTCCTCTGCGCGGAATTCGCAGTTTCTTCCTATGAAGATAAACGCGGTTATCGCGCCGAATACAGCCTCGATCACGATAAAGACAGCCATAAAAACACCTCTGTTCGTTTTATAGCTTATCGCGCCCTCTCTGTAAGCATCCTCGGCTGCTGTTATAAGCGGCAGAAATCCGATAAACATCACTATCATAATTCCGACCGCTATCAGCAGGAACACCATCTCGTTGTTATATGCCACCTTAAACGAGCCGCGCCTTATCAGCGGAAGCTCCTGTGCCTCGGTCCTGCCGTAGCTGCCCTCGTCCCTTGCTCTTTGCAATTCATCCATACCAAACC
>JAZQEQ010000304.1:0-3868 GCA_045539055.1 Oscillospiraceae bacterium
AACTATGGCATACATTCCTTACGTTGTAGAGCAGAGCAGCCACGGCGAGCGCTCCTATGACATCTTCTCCCGACTTCTGAATGACAGAATAATCCTTCTGCATGACGAGGTCAACCACGCAACAGCCAGCGTTGTTATGGCACAGCTCCTTTACCTTGAGGGACAGGATCCCGATAAGGATATTTATCTCTATATCAACAGCCCCGGAGGCTCCGTTCATGACGGCCTTGCTATCTACGATACGATGCAGTACATCAAGTGCGATGTTTCCACTATCTGCATGGGTATGGCTGCTTCTATGGGTGCGTTCCTGCTTTCCGCAGGTACCAAGGGCAAGCGTATCGCTCTCCCCAACAGTGAGATCATGATCCACCAGCCTCTTATCGCAGGCGGCGGACTTTCGGGTCAGGTAACAGATATCCAGATCCGCGCAAACTCGCTGCTGCGCACCAAGGAAAGACTCAACCGTATCCTTTGCGAGAATACAGGCAAGGATTATGAAACTATCTGCAAGGATACAGAGCGTGATAATTTCATGACTGCCGAGGAAGCTCTCGCATACGGACTGATCGACAAGGTATACACTAACCGTTCTGACATCAAGTAAAACAGGAGGAACAGCAAAATGATGGTTTGCTCCTTTTGCGGCAAAAACGAAAATCAGGTAAGACGTATTCTTTACGGCGGCACAGAGTCTGCTATAATCTGTAATGAGTGCATTCTTGCCTCCTATAATATGCTGGTTGAAAGCGGAGATGTTAAGGGAAAGCGCGTAAAGCCTGCGCCCGACGAGGATGATATCGAGCGTCTTGATGGTCCCGAAACTCTCATGCGCCCACAGGAGATCAAAGCTTATCTTGACGAGTATATCGTAGGTCAGGATGAAGCTAAGAAGATCCTCAGCGTGTCCGTTTACAACCATTATAAGAGAACCTTCCTTAACGAGGAAGGCTTAGATGACGATGAAGTAGAGCTTCAGAAGAGTAATGTCCTGCTTCTCGGTCCTACCGGTGTAGGTAAGACTATGCTTGCACAGACACTTGCAAAGCTGCTGAATGTACCGTTCGCTATTGCTGATGCAACTACTCTCACACAGGCTGGTTATGTCGGTGAGGACGTTGAAAACGTTCTGTTGCGCCTTATTCAGGCTGCCGATTATGACATTGAGGCTGCTGAGCGTGGTATAATCTATATCGATGAGATCGACAAGATCTCGCGTCGCAGCGAGAATACATCCATCACTCGTGATGTAAGCGGTGAGGGCGTACAGCAGGCTCTGCTTAAGATCGTTGAGGGTACAGTTTCCAATGTTCCTCCTCAGGGTGGAAGAAAGCATCCTCATCAGGACTTCATCCAGATCGATACGAAAAATATCCTGTTCATCTGCGGCGGTGCGTTTGAAGGACTCGAGAAGATGATAAGCTCCAGAGTTTCCTCCTCCGCAATGGGCTTTGGCGCTGAGGTCAATTCCAAAAAGGACAAGGAAAGCTCCGCAATGCTTCACAAGGTAAGTCAGGAAGATCTCGTAAAGTTCGGTATTATCCCTGAGCTTATCGGTCGTTTGCCCGTAGTTACAGTGCTTGACGATCTTGACGAGGACGCACTTGTGCGTATCCTTGACGAGCCGAAAAATGCTCTTATCAAGCAGTACAAGTACCTGTTCAAGGCTGATGATATCGAGCTTGAGTTCAATGACGAGGCAAAGCGTGCTATCGCTAAGAAGTCTATCGAAAGAAAGACAGGCGCGCGTGGCCTGCGTTCTATCGTTGAAGCTACACTGCGTGATATCATGTTCACGGCTCCGAGTGACGAGTCTATCAACAAGATAACTATCACAGCGGAGTGCGTTGAGGGCACAGGTGAGCCTGTTATTGAGCGTAACAAGAAGGCAAAGATCAAGAAGACTGAAAAGGCATAATAATTGACGGCAGGCAAGATTTTGTCTGCCGTTTTTTCGGAGGATATATGAGTGCATTTGAACTTATTTATGAGCAGGTAAAAAAGATCCCGCGTGGAAAAGTCGCTACCTATGGTCAGATCGCTATTCTTGCAGGAAATCCGCGCTGGTCAAGAGTTGTTGGCTATGCGCTGCACGCAAATCCTGACCCCGAAAATATACCATGCTATCGTGTGGTCGACCGTATGGGTAGGCTTTCAGATGCTTTTGTTTTTGGCGGTGTAAACAAACAGGCTGAGCTGCTCAGAGCGGACGGGGTAGAGGTAAGCAACGAGAACAGGGTAGACCTTGAAGAATATCTTTGGAACGGGCTGTAAAATACTTTTTCTTGACATTTATCAGATAATGATATATAATAAAAATATATTGTTTAAAAGGAGTTTTTTCTTATGCAGATGAAGTTTCATATTCCGGATTTTTACCAGCATTGGACATTAAATTTAAACCTTATTGATATGATAAAGGACCATCCTGAGTACTTTCATGATGGTGTAGAGATCGCATCATGTTTTGGTTGTTTTGCTCCTGCGCTGTGGAACGGTGGACGTTCTCTTTTTGGCTTCACTACTCTTGCGCAGGTCAATAATACGATCAAGTTTTTTAATACAAGAAATGTACCGCTGAGATATACGTTTACAAATCCCACTATAACTAAGGAAGATCTTAACGATAAGTTCTGCAATAAACTCTGTGTAGCGGCTGATAACGGTTTCAATGAGATAATAGTAAATTCACCTGATCTTGAAGAATATATCAGAACTACTTATCCTGATTTCCCCATAATTTCTACTACCTGCAAAGAGATCAGAGATATCGATGGTCTTATCGCAGAGCTTGAGAAGGACTATAAGCTGGTCGTGCTGGATTATAATTGGAACAACGACTTTGAAAAGCTCGCTCAGATACCTGAGCAGTATCGCAGCCGTTGTGAGGTGCTCATAAATCCCTATTGTGTTCCAAATTGCCAGAAGCGAGGCGAGCATTACCGCGCGTTGGGTGAGGCTCAGAGAATTGCCAGTGCAGCAAAGCCCACATTATTCAATAATGATGCGAAACAGTGGCATGAGGCTTCGATTTCTGTACAGTGTAAAAATCCCGGTTATAACTTTTATCAGATACAAAAGTATTCCACCTTTGTGCCTTTTGAAAATCTTGAAAAGTATATGGAACTCGGATTTAATAATTTCAAGATTGAGGGACGTACACTTAATATGGCAAATATTGCTGAAAGCTATGTTTATTATATGGCAAAGCCTGAGTATCGCGATATTGTCAGACTGGAACTGCTTACAAATATGAGACGCGAAAACATAAACGAGTCCACACGCCGTCGCGTGTAAAAAACAGCGATAAAAGGCGAAAGATGTTATTTTTTCATCAATCTATTTAAAAACGGCTTTAATGCGAAGTAAATTTATAAAAATTGACTATTGCAAATCGGGTTTTGTTATGCTATACTTATAGCTAGGATAATTTGGTATCCATAACGTGTTGTGTATAATTTCTACCTGTTAGGAGGATTTTGGCATGAATAATATCGAACTTAGCGAAAAGATCAGTGCGGCTCTTAAGGGCAGCAAGACAAAGGCAAAGAAGTTCCAGGATCTGGTTGCAGTACATTTCAATCTTCTTGATGTATCTGAGAATATGTACATTGAGGTAAAGGATGGCGTTCTTTCTGTAATGCCTTATGAGTATAACGATAATCAGGCAACAGTAACAGCTTCCACAGAAACACTTGAGAAGATATTCACAGGTGCTCTCACTATGGACGATGCTATTGCTTCCGGTTATGTTCAGGTTGAGGGTGATGTTTCCAAGTTCAAGGCTCTTGAGGTTCTTATCCCTGCTAAGAAGACAGCTGAAAAGAAGGCTCCCGCTAAGAAGCCCGCAGCTAAGAAGCCTGCCGAG
>JAZQEQ010000305.1:0-3998 GCA_045539055.1 Oscillospiraceae bacterium
GTATGCAGCCGACAAGCGACAAACGCGACAGGATAGAGCTTGCCATGGAGCGCATCCGCAACCGCTACGGGCAATCAGCAATAAATATGGGCAGTTTGTTTGCAGCGCCTGAGATAACCGCCGAGGAAATACCAAACACAATGCCCACAGGTATGAGAATGACAGGCAGTGCAAGCTAAAAAGCAGCAGGATCACTCCTGCTGCTTTTCATCATTTATGGTATTTTGAATTGTTTATAATAGAATATGCTCTGTACACCTGCTCGAACAGCATTACCCTTGCAAGGCTGTGCGGAAAGGTCATCGGCGACATCGACATACGCATATCAGCCGAGCGCTTCAGCTCCTCGGAAAGCCCGAATGAGCTTCCCACAACGAAATTCACCGTGCTTATGCCGCGGTTGGCTATATCCTGAAGCTTGTCCGCAAGCTGCTCGCTGGAGAGCGTTTTGCCCTCGATACACATTGCAACTGTGAACGAAGCCGGCTTTATATTCTCGCGGATGCGTACAGCCTCCTGATCCAGTGCCTTTTCTATCTGCGTTCTGTTGGGGTCCTGCGGAAGATCTACGGGAGCAGGCTCAAATACCTTTGCCGTTGCAAACGCGCCCAATCGCTTCAGATACTCGGCGCACGCCTCACGGTAATAGCTCTCCTTCAGCTTTCCCATCGCGATAAAATTTACATTCATAGAATCACCATCTGTTTGTCTTTTTCTTTGCGGGCTTTTTCTGCGAGGAAAGGTTTATCTTGCGGCGGCGATTCATCTCCGCAACACGCTTTTTATAGTTCTTACGGAGCACACTGGTTATTATACAAAGGATTATCAGCACTATGACCAGCACGACGATGGTCTTGAACTGCCATGTCGCCATAACATCACCGATCTTCTCCTTATAGAACTCCATCATATCAAGGTCGATACGGCTTTCTGTTACAAGCGGTAGGCGCGTGAGCGTTTCACCGTTCAAAAGAAGCTCCAGAGTTGCCATCCTGACGCCCTTATCAACGGGTGCTTCAAGCTGCTCGTCCGAAAGATAAGAGATCTTTCGCTGGATAGTTGAGGAATCAAGAGTTTTCGGGAGGAGCGTATAATAATTATCGGTGACGATAAGTCCGACCTTATCTGCGTCCTTGCCCTTTTCAACGTCTATCTGTGTGATCTGCTCGTTCTTTTCGATAACACGGGTATACTCAAACTCGCCAAATGCCCAGTTATAGAGGTTTACATGATCCTCAAAGGAGGACTGCACCTTATTGCCCTCACTGTCAAAATAGGGGGCGTTGAGCGAAACTATGATATAATGGAAGCCATCGCGTTCCGCTGTGGTTACTAAGGCTCTGCTTCCCTTGTCAACATTCTCGTAATCAAATGTTCCGTCGGGATTTTTGTAATAGTAGTAGTCGATACTGCCTGTCTTTACGCCATGAACACCCGGGAAGTAAAACTCGCTGTCGGGCATCATCATCTGATTTGTCTGGTACTTTGTGTAGCCGTCGGGATTCCACTCATTGGCAGGCATATCATAGGAATAGGTATCGCATATCTCCATGAATCGGGGATAATTGTCGATAGCGTACTTTGTAATTAGATACAGGTCATAAGCCGTGGTGTAGTTATTCTCGTCGAAAAGGCCGTGGGGATTGGAGAAGTGAGTGTTTTTACAGCCTATCTCCTTAGCCTTGTCGTTCATCATCTGAACAAAGTTCTCGATGCTCTCGCCGCCGATGTTGTATGCAAGGATATTTGCCGACTCGCACGCGGAGCATACCATCAGGGTATAAAGCAGGTCCCAATAAGTGATATTGGTCTGGCGCGGCTCTATAGCGGCATTTGAGATACCGCCGTTTAAGTTGGGATTATCGCCGCTGAACTCATTGAACGCAGTATAAGGACACAGCACATAAGCATTGAAGTCCTTTATGTTCTCCAGCGCCACAAGACAGGTCATTATCTTGGTGGTTGACGCAGGATAGAGCTTTTTGTGCGCGTTTTTGGAAACTACCACTATATCTGTATCGGTATTTACCATATACACGCCTTCGCTGTTCAGCTTAAAATTCGGCGTAAATGCCGCTGAAGCACTGAAACTACCAAAAAAAGTGGCACATAGTAAAATTATCGACATAATTACAGCAAAATTTTTAACTTTTCGCATATAGACAAATCCCCCGTTTTGCGTTATTATATATAATATAGTTTAAAGCGATCGTATATCTGTTGCTTTATTTTGTTATCATTTACTATTATACCAAATAAACCACCACATTGTAAAGTGGTTTTGTGAAATTGTAACCGAATTTTAATAATTTGATGAAATCACAAGGACGGAATTTACACAATGATCTATATTACAGGCGATATCCACGGAGATTTTTCGAGATTTAAGTCCCCTGCCCTGCGCAAGCTTAAAAAGAACGATGCGCTCATAATCTGCGGCGACTTTGGCTTTATCTGGAACGGAAGCGACGAAGAAAAGAAGATGCTCAAAAAGATCGGTAAGCTCAGATATAATGTGCTTTTTGTTGAGGGTTCGCATGAGAACTACGATCTTCTCGAGAAATACGAGGTAAGTGAGTGGTGCGGCGGCAAAACACGCAAGATAAGCGGCAGGCTCCGTCAGCTCATGCGCGGTCAGGTCTATGAGATCGCCGAAAAGACCGTGTTCACATTTGGCGGCGGTCAGAGTGATGACTCGATGGAGCTTATTGAGGGACAGAACTGGTGGCCGAGAGAGATCCCCACAGAGGAGGAGCTTTCAGAGGGTATCAGGAATCTTCAGAAGGCGGACCACAACGTTGATTTCATCATCACATACGAGCCGCCCGCAAAGCTGCATGACTTCATCGACCACAAAAGCGGCGATGTAAATCATATAAATACATTTCTCAACAGCATCTACGAGAACGCTTCGTTTACAAAGTGGTTTTTCGGAAAGCTCCATCTTAACAAGCTGGTGCCCCCGAAATACCATGCGGTATACGACAGCATAATCGTTGCTGACAACACAAAGATCAAAAAGAAAAAGGAGCCGAAAGCTTCAAAAAACAAGAAAGCAGAGGAAAAATAAATGGCTGAGATCAAATTTGAGATAACCAAGGAGCTTGGTGTAATCTCCGAAAATGCAAAGGGCTGGACTAAGGAGCTGAACATGGTAAGCTGGAACGACCGCGAGCCTAAGTTCGATATCCGCGAGTGGTCCCCCGATCACACAAGAATGAGCAAGGGCATCTCCCTCACAGAGGAAGAGATGCAGCAGCTTGTTGAGCTGTTCAACGCACGCGACGAAGAGGACAGCTTCGAGTAATAACAGCATCACGAAAGGCGAGGTATTTACCTCGCCTTTTTGTTTATTCAGTTTCTTCATTAACGATAAGTCTGTTGCGCCATCTTCCCCACCTGTATCGCGCAAGGCTCATGACCGCCGTGAGCACCCATGTAAGGCAGGTCGTCCACCATACAGACCAATGTCCAAGCGGTGTGAAATTGACCAGAAGATAAGCAAAGCCTATCCTGCCGACTACCTCAGCTATGCCGTTGAGCAGCGCAAAGCCTACATCTCCCGCGCCGTTCAGCATACCGCGTGTGATGTGGATAAGTCCTAGCGGGAAATAGAACAGAGCTGTGAGCTTCAGCGCCTTTTCACCTATATCCAGAACTTCAGGATTGTCAACGAAAATTCCAACTATGGGATAGCTGAAAAGCATGAAGATCAGCAGCATGAAAAGCGCAAATATCAAGCCTGCAAGCACGCTCTTCTTATAACCCTTTACAGCACGGTCAAGCTTAGCTGCGCCGATATTCTGACCTACAAAGGTCGATACAGCGACATTGAGCGATGCAAACGGCTGCTGCACAAGCTGTTCAACTCTCATGGACGCCGTATACGCCGCCATTACGTTCTCACCGAAGCCGTTAGCTGTACTCTGAAGCGAGATCATGGAGATCGAAACAAAAGCATTCTGAAGTGCTATCGGAGTGCCAGTTACGAAGCACTT
>JAZQEQ010000306.1:0-2431 GCA_045539055.1 Oscillospiraceae bacterium
CCTGCCCATCATAGGACGCTTTGTACGGTCGCGCTCGCCTGCCGAGCCGAACAGCACCACCAGCCTGCCCTTCGCAAGCGGCTTTAACGTGGAAAGCAGCTTTTCAAGGCCGTCGGGAGTGTGTGCGTAGTCGCGTATCACCGTATATTCGCCATCGTACAGCTTTTCAAGTCTGCCGCCGACGCCCTGTATCGTTTCAAGCGCCTCAAGGCACTTCCACAGCGGAAATCCAAGAGTGCTGCACATAACAGCCGCCTGTATAGCGTTGCTGACATTATACAGACCTGTCAGCGCGATGCGCACAGGATAGGTCTTCTGCGCGGCTCTGTCAGTCAGAAAGAACTCCGCGCCCGAGGCGGTCATATTGACCTGCTCGGTGTAAAAATCAGCCTCGCCGTTTACGCTTGTCGTGATGTACTTTATACCATGCTCACGGCAGTATTCCGCGGTACGCACGCCGTATCCGTCATCAATATTTATCACAGCCGCGCCGCACATATCAAACAGCGACCGCTTTGCGATGTAGTAATCCTCCATCGTGCCGTGATAATCGAGGTGATCCTGTGTGAGATTTATAAACGCGCCCGCCGCGAAGCTCTCCGCCGCGAAACGGTACTGAGCAAGCGCCTGCGAGCTTGCCTCGATGAAGCAATATTTCGTGCCGATGTCCGCCATCTCCGCAAAAAGCGAGTAAAGTCTTCTCGGCTCGGGAGTCGTGGGAGGTCCTCCGTGTGTGTACTCAAGACCGCGTCCGGTGTCAACACCCAGCGTTCCGATAACACCGACCTGCTCACCGAAGCTGCGCACTATCCCTGCGCAAAGGTTCACTATCGTAGACTTGCCGTTTGTACCTGTCACGGCGCACAACGTAAGCTTTTCCGTCGGTCTGCCGCAGAATCTCGACAGCAGCTCGGGGTACAGCCTGCGCGAATTTTCAACATTCACCTCGCGCGAAAGCCCGAGGCTTTGCTGTGTGACCACCGCAGCCGCTCCCTTTTCCAGCATTTCAGCCGCCTTGCTGTGCCCGTCAAAGCTTAAGCCCTTTATACATACGAACACAAAACCCTGCTCGACCTCGCGTGTGTCGGAGGTCACTCCAAGCACCTCGTTGTCTGCTATTTCCGCGGAAATATCCGCGATACCGCTGAAAAGCTGCGCTAAAGTCATAATTAGCCCTCTCGTGAATTTACTTGGAACGTTACCTCGATAACGTTGCCCTTATATACCTCTGCATCGGCAGCAACCGACTGCATCGTTGCGACAGCGTCCGAGTTATCCGCAGCGCCGCCCGATATCTTGATATTGAAGCCTGCGTTGGTGATCGCTTCGTTCGCCTGTTCTACCGTCATGCCTATAACATCCGGCACAACACCGACCTCAAGCTCGTAATTCTCGGAATCTCCGAGATAAAGGATAACCGTGCTGCCCTTAGGAATACTTGCTGCCGCGCCGGGTATCTGTGTGGTTACGGTCGCGTTTGTGGTGGTATCACCAATGACGCGCACCTCAAAGCCCTGCGCCGCAAGCGCGGACTCTGCACGCTGCGCCTGATATCCCAGTACATAAGGCACCGCAGCGTCCATCTTCGCAAGCTCCTCAGCCGTGTAGGTGGGATAGATACCGAGATGCGGCAGACCCTCCTTGAAGGTTGCCGAAACTACGGGAGCCGCAACAGCCGAGCCGTAGTACTGTGTGCCTGTGGGAGTATCAGCCATGACCAGCATAACTATCTGCGGGTCGTCAGCGGGAGCAAATGCCGCAAAGGACGGTACGAAGGTCATCTTCGCGCCCGTAGCCTCACCGCCTGCCTGATTAAATTCATCGATACGCTCTGTCGTACCCGACTTTCCGCCGATACGATAGCCGTTTATGTATGCATTATTACCGCCGTTTGTTTCAACAACGTTTTCGAGGATGGTCCTCATCTGCGCCGAGGTCTCTTCAGAAATTACCTGACGCTTTATCTGCACCTGTGTAGTTTCAACAACGTTTCCGTCGCTGTCGATCACCTTGTCAACAACATAGGGTGTAACAAGATAGCCGCCGTTTACAACTGCGCAGAAAGCCGTCGCCATCTGGATAGGAGTCACCTTGTTCGTCTGTCCGAATGCGGAGGACGCAAGCTCAACAGGGCCCATGAGCTCCTCAGAGATGAACAGGCTTCGGGACTCGCCTGGGAGGTCTATTCCCGTGCGGTCTGTAAAGCCGAAAGCTTCGAGATAATGGCTGAACTTATGTACGCCAAGCGCCTGACCTATCGCGATGAACGAGGGGTTGCAGGACTTTGTAACTGCGTCCTGAAGCGTAAGCTCGCCGTGGCCGTAGCTCACATGGCAGCTTATCTCCGTGCCTGCAACATCCGCGTAGCCCCAGCACTCGAAATGAGAGTCCATCGAAACGACTTCCTCCTCAAGCGCCGCAGCACAGGTGA
>JAZQEQ010000307.1:0-10621 GCA_045539055.1 Oscillospiraceae bacterium
GAGATTGAGGAATGCAACCAGCTTCGAGATAAATACAGAGGTGCTCTCCTCTGCAATGAATACCGGAATATCATACTGAGCCGCAAGCTCTGTCATCTCAGGGAACGGCTCAAGTCCGCGCGTGATGATGAGCGCAGGGAAATGATAGCCGAACAGGTCGTTAAGACGCTGACGGCGGGTCTCGGAATCAAGTCCGTTAAGATAAGCGTACTCGCTGTTGCCCATTACCTGTATACGCTTGTTGTCAAAATACTCATAAAAGCCCGAAAGCTGAAGTCCGGGACGGTTGGTATCGTTGCTGGAAATAAGCTTGTTGCCGCCGTTTTCAGGCATATACACCGTGCGCAGGCGGAACTCATCGATTATCTTCTGAAGCGGGAACGAAAACTCCCTGTTTATTTCTTCAAGAGGCATAAAAACAGTCCTTTCCGATTTATGTCATTAAAGCATAGTGCTTCATATATCATTATACATTATAGGCGCAATTATTTCAAGTATTTTCATATTTTTATTTTTTTCCTGCCGCTTGACTTTTTAAAGGCGGCATAATATAATAGCAATAAGCAGATACGGCGGAGCTGAGCTCCGCCGTATATATCAGGATACTGTGCTTACAAGGATCGCATAAGCGTCCGCAGGTGTAACACGGCCATCGCCGTTGAAATCCGCTCTGGGGTCGTCCGTGCCATCGCCTACGATGAGCCTGAGAAGCAGCGCCGCGTCAGCAGGAGTCACTGTCATGCTGTTGTTCAGGTCGCCCATTATCTGAGTACTGCTGTCCAATGCTATCACATAGTCGCCGCGAACATCAGGGACAAGCTCCACCTTGCCGCTTTCGTCTACCTTATCGGTATCGACAAGGATGAGCGCAGACTTTGCCGCATCGTATCTGTAAAGGCTTGCAAATTTGCCCTTGTTCTTCTTGTCAACACCGGTGTTGAATACGGCAGACAGCCTGTTGTCGCTGTTGAAGTGTATAAGAGCCGCGATCTCTCCGCCGGCTTCATTCAACACCACGTCAGGAATATAAACCGCATCCGTGCGCAGTCCCAGTCCTATCGAGGGCACTGCTTCATCGGCAATATCAGCCGCCTTAAGGCTCCAGTACTTATCCTCATCTATAACAAATCTCAGTGTAAGCAGCCTTTCCATCGCCGCAAGTATCACTTCGGCAGGAACAGCAACACTTCCATTGGTATCGATGGTCGCTGTCGAGCCCTTAAGCTTCTTCATAAGAGCCTCACGGATGGCATCCCAGCCAACAGCCTCGCTGCCCGAAAGAGCAGCCTTATCCTGCTCCGTTGTGCTTTCCTGTGTGGTATTATCCTCAACAATAGTTTCTTCGCTGAACATTACTTCAATGGTGAATGTATCGGTAAACTCCGCATAGGTAACGGTCAGGGTCTTTTCGCCTGCTGTATTTGTGTTGAAGCCTGAGATCATGCTCTCGGTCATCGGAATGTCCTTATGAGTATAGTCCTCATATGTAACAACGATATATCCGCCCGAAAGATCCAGCGCCTCGCCCTTGTCATAACGAAGCTTGCGCGGCTCTGTGTCTATCTCCATATAGCGGACATCCTTCTCGGCAGGAAGCTCCACGACGTATTCAAACTCAGCGATCTCGCTGTCGTTGTAGCCCGTCTTTACTGCCACGGCACATATCGTCACCGAAACAGTTTCGCCCGCCGTGCCCTTTATTCTGATAGGGTCGCCGTCGTACTCCTCGCTATATATATCGGGAACTGAGCCGTCAAGGGTATAGAATATCCTTGCATCTCTTGTGGAACAGGAAAGCTCGACATAAAGGTTTTCCTCGTATGTTCCGGGCTTTTCACTTGCCTTTACCGTGGAAACGGTCTTTGTCGCATAAAACTCGCGATATACCTCCGCCTCCTGCAGAATCTCCGCCGAAAACGCCTGAGCGCTGCAGCCAAGCATCATCATGACCGCCGCGGCAATCGCCGAAACACGTCTTTTCAGATCCATAAAGCTAAACCTCCCGAATCATATATTGCATTTTCCGATAAATATCGGTCACTATATCAACTGGAATACTTCTATTATACACCAAAAAAGCGTTTACGTCAATAAGCAACACGAAAGGAGTTATTATATGAAAGTCACACTCAATCCCGACGAGAGCATCGTAAAGATGATAAAGGACGGACTTAAGAAGACAGGCGGCTACTGCCCCTGCCGTATCGAGCGCACAGAGGAAAACCGCTGTATGTGCAAGGAGTTCAAAGAGCAGATAAACGACCCCGATTTCGAGGGCTTCTGCCACTGCCTGCTTTACTATAAATCCAAATAATACAATACCGAAAGGAGATAATTATTATGAGCGAGATAACTCTTACAAATGAAAATTTCGAGCAGCAGGTGCTTAAAAATGACAAGACCGTACTGATGGACTTCTGGGCAAGCTGGTGCGCGCCGTGTATGATGCTGTCGCCCGTTATCGCCGAGATCGCCGCCGAGCATCCCGAGATTGCAGTGGGCAAGGTAAATGTTGACGAGCAGCCCGAGCTTTCCGCGGAATTCGGAATAAGCAGCATACCCACACTGCTCGTGTTCAGAAACGGCGAGATAGTAAACGCGGCAGTTGGGCTGCGCGCTAAGGAACAGATCGTGGAAATGCTGAAATAAGCAACACTTTGCGACATATTTCAGATTTATTATACCAAAAGTATATTAAATCCGAGATTTTTTGTGTTACTTTTCGCACATTCCGACGTATAAACAAATGATTGGGGAAATCCAACAGACTATAAAAACGGAGGCAAGATCATGAAAAAAATATTACCCTTACTTATCACCGCTGCGCTGCTGTGCACAGGATGCCAGAGCCAGAGCGTTTCCGATGCGTCTTCGGACGACACAACATCCGAGCCCAAGCCTCAGACCAATGCAAGCGAAGTGCTCTCTCCTGCCGCAGGCGATGAAACGCCTGTTGACAGCTGGACCGATGACGGCGAAGGGGTCGCTGACGCTGACGAGAACCGCTTTATCACCGGCACTTACCTGCTGAATGACGGCGATGTGCATATCGGATATATGTTCGCGCTTGAGGCTGAGGATCCGCTTGCTATGTTCTACACGTTCGATGCAGGCTATGAAACAGAGGTGACATACTCGATAGCCGATAACAAGATCGAACTCAACGGCGAGAACGACAGCGTGATCGTCGATGTCCTTGGCGGAGATCTTTCCGTCTTCGATTTCAGAACAGCAGACGGTCTGGAGTTGAACCTCACATATTTCAACGAGTCGATGCCCGATGAGATACTCGGCAACTTCCACTCCAACCCCCAGCTGTGCGAGATCGCACTCGACTATTACGAGAAGAATCACGACTGCCGTCCCACATCCTGTGATGCGGAAAACAATGCTGATGGCACAGTGACACTGCACCTTTATGACAACATGGATGACCATATCGCGACTCTCGCGTGGTATACAGTTGACCGTACAAGCTGTGCAGGCACAGATGATGTGATGCTGACAGAAATAAATCTTCTGTCCTGATATATCGACTAAAGATCCCTCTCCGTCTATTCGGAGGGGGATTTTTTTGCATTTCTGCTCGGATACGGTAAAATTTCGGCAAAGATGTAGTATTCAACCGCGATATTTGTATAAAATTGCTATTGAAGATTTCAGCGATTTGGATTATGATAGATAATAGTTGTTTTTAAATATATATAAATATGTATCCCTCTGAAAGGCAGGTCTTTATATGGATATTTTGCAGAGTATAATAGAAATGGATAAGGCTGCTGCGGCAAGCACGAAAGCAGCTGTCAAAGAGGAGCGCAAAAAGCTCGACGAAAAAGACAAAAACGCCGATTCGCGCAGGAATTCCGTGGTTGAAAGAAACCGCGAGGCAGCCGAAAAATCGCGCGAGGAGCAGGAGAAGGCTCTTTCTGAGAAAAAGGCCGCTACCGAGGCCGAGCTCGCCGAAAACAAGGCAAGGCTTGACGGGATATTCGCCGAAAACAGCGAAAGCTGGCAGAACGAGATAATCGGCCGTATCACAGGAGCTTAATATGTCATTATCATCAAATTCCGTCATCGCTAAAGCGAGGGCTGTGTATGGCAAGTCACTTAAAAGCGAGGATTATGCAAGGCTGTGCTCTGCGTCATCCGTTGCCGAGGCGGCTTCGCTGCTGAAGCAGATGCCAAGATACGAAAAAGCACTTCAGGGCATAGACCCGCAGTCTGTGCACCGCGGTCAGCTTGAAGCACTGCTCAGAAAGGCGACTTTCGATGTGTTCGAGCGCTTCCACAGCTTTGATTTCAGCGACAGCCGCAATTTCTTCCGCTATATCATAATGGAGCTTGAGATAGAGCAGATACTCACCGCGATAGAATGCGTTGCTTCAAAAACGCCGCAGAGATATATCGCGTCGCTGCCGATCTTCCTTGTACAGCATTCCCGCACAGACCTCATCGCGCTGGGTAAAGCACAGCGCTTTGCCGATGTAGCGGAGTGCCTTGCAGGAACTCCGTACGAGAAGATACTCCGCCCGCTCCTTATGGACGCCGAGGGCAGCGGCAGTATAAATATAAACGAGTGCGAACGCTGTATGTATACTTTCTACTATATGTCGGCGATAAAGACCGCCACAAAGATATACAAGGGCAAACGACTTACCGAGCTCAAGCGCGCGCTGCTGAAAAGCGTGGATATGGAAAACGTGGTCACCTGCTGCCGGATGAGGTTGTTCGGCGCGGACAATGACAGCGTAAAGGAAGCCATGCTTCCGTTCAGATACAGGCTCAACGAAGAAGCTACCGAGCGTATACTTCAGCTTGAAAGTGTGGCAAAGATAGAGGAAGAGCTTGAAAGGCTTGGATATCACACTGACGCACCCGCAAGCTTCGATACAGTGGAACAGCTTGCCGAAACGATAAGCATGGACCATCTCAGACGCATACTGCGCCTGTCACAGAACTCCGCGGCGGTATATTACGCGCTGATAGAGTGCCTGAAAATAGAACAAAGAAATGTAAAAACAGCAATAGAGGGTATACGCTACGGGCTTCCGAGCAGCGAGATACTCGGTATGCTGGTAATATGAAAGGAGTGCTGAAATGGGCATAGAAAGAATGTCGCGGCTTACTGTCGAGGGCAGCCTTGACAAGCTCGATGATGCGCTTGTATTGTGCTGCGAGAGCAAGCAGTTTCAGATGACCGAAATGGGCGACGGCTCGATGCTGCGCAGTGCTGTCGAGCGCAACCCATACGAGAGCGCTTACAACGCAATGAACGAAATGGCGGCAACGCTGAAGATAAAGCCCGAATTTGTAGATCACAGCGGCATTGCAATGGAGAGCGAGGCGGATTTTACCGCGTACACCAATAAAATGAGCGCAGAGCTTGCGTGGATAAAGAGGGAATACGACGATATCGCATCCTCTCTTGAGGAGCATAAGCGCACGAACGCGTTCCTCAAGCACCTGATAGGTCTTGACGTAAGCTTCCATGACCTGAAAAGTATGCAGTATGTCGAGTTCAGGATAGGTACAGTGCCGACAGAAAACCTGCTGAAGCTGGAATACTTCGACAACAAGGCGCTGCATTTCATCCCCATCGATACAAACGGCTCAGATACATGGGGCATCTATCTTGCACCGAAGGACAGTATAGATTTCGCAGACGCTGTTATGAGCTCGTTGTTCTTCCGCCCCGCGGAGCTTCCCGATTATCTTGTCGCAGACCCCGCTACAACTACCGCGATACTCGACAAGGTAATAGATGACGAGGAAAAGATAAAAGAGGACCTGCATAATAATATCGACGGATATATCAAGGAAAACAAGGATGAGTTCCTTGCAGTGTTCAGTAAGCTGAAGTATCTTAACGACTGCTTCGACCTGAGAAAGAAAGCGTTCATCTCGGACGACAGCTTCACATTCGCAGGCTACTGCCCGACTAAAATGAGCAGCGCTCTTTGCGACAAGCTCTCCGCGATCGAGGGCGTGAGCGCTTCGGCAGTTCAGATAAACGGCAAGAACGCATCGCCCGATGTTCCTGTAAAGCTGAAGAACAACATCGTGTTCCGCCCGTTCGAGATGTTCGTGAAGATGTACGGACTTCCCGAGTACGGCACATTCGACCCGACGCCCTATGTCGCAGTGACTTATATGATGCTGTTCGGTATAATGTTCGGTGATGTGGGTCAGGGACTCGTTATATCACTGCTTGGTATACTGCTCTCGATATTCACAAAGAACGGTCTTGCTCCGATAATGACAAGAATAGGTCTTTGTTCGGCTGCAATGGGCGTTGTATACGGCTCGGTATTCGGTATCGAAACTATAATAGAGCCGTTCTTCCACCGCGAGAATATATGGAAGCTGCTTGGCTACACCGAGCGCCCCGAAAATATATTCCAGGTATCCACAACGCTGCTTATCGCAGCGCTTGGCATAGGTATAGTGCTGATAGCGATATCCATGACCTTCAACACTGTGCTTAACTTCGCAAAGCGCAGGATAGGCGAGGCGCTGTTCGCAGTAAACGGCGTGTGCGGACTTACGTTCTATATCGCGCTCGTCGCAGGTGCGGCAGGTATGTTCA
Organism: Oscillospiraceae bacterium; assembly: GCA_045539055.1. Classification (GTDB taxonomy): domain Bacteria; phylum Bacillota; class Clostridia; order Oscillospirales; family Ruminococcaceae; genus CAG-115. Next base: position 6,587 of record JAZQEQ010000307.1, read on the forward strand.
TGTTCGGAGTTGACCTGTTCTCCCCCGCTTATGTGATATGCCTCATCGTGCTGCCGCTGGTGCTGATATTCTTCAAGCACCCGCTGTCCGACCTTATCAGCGGCAAGAAGCACGCGGAAAAGACCTCGGTCGGAAACTTCATCATTGAGAACTTTATCGAGCTGTTTGAGGCAGCGCTGAGCTTCCTTTCAAACACCATGTCGTTCCTGCGTGTAGGCGGATTTATCCTCAGCCATGCAGGTATGATGCTGGTAGTTGCACAGCTCGCAGGAACAAACGTTCCGGGTGCCGAGATAAGCTTCACCACTATACTGGTATTCATCCTCGGCAACATCTTTGTAATGGGTGTTGAGGGCCTGCTGGTAGGCATCCAGATACTCAGACTTGAGTTCTACGAGATATTCAACAGATTTTACAGCGGCAACGGACAGAGCTTCCGTCCGCTTGAAATAACATTTGAACATAATTGATTTTGGAGGATATAAAAATGGAGATAGTAATGTTTTTTGGTATGCCGCTCATCGCAGTTGCAGCGATCCTGCTGCCCCTGTTCATCAATCTGAAGCGCACAAAGGATCACAAGCCCACTAACAGAAAGCGTGCAGTTATCACAAATATCGCTTCTTTCATCGGCGTTATGGCACTTATGACAGTTATCCCTATGACAGGCGCGTTCGCAGCAGGCGAAACAGCAGCAGTTGCAGCTGACGGCTTTACAGAGGGTATGAAGTACCTCGCGGCAGCTCTTTCCACAGGTATGGCTACCATCGGTACAGGTATCGCAGTAGGTAGTGCGGCTCCCGCAGCTATCGGCGCAGTAAGCGAGAACGATAAGTCCTTTACAAAGGCACTGATCTTCGTAGCGCTCGGCGAGGGTGTTGCGATCTACGGTCTGCTTATCTCTATCCTTATCCTGTTCGGATAATAAGACTATGAAATTCTATCTGATAAGCGATAATATCGATACACAGATGGGTATGCGGCTTGCAGGCGTTGAGGGCGAGGTAGCCCACACCGCCGAGGAGGTCACCGCAGCGCTTGACCGTGCATTCTCGGATGAGGATATCGCGGTGGTGCTTATGACGGAAAAGCTTGTGGAACTTTGCCATGAGCGCGTTTACAAGCTCAAGCTCTCCTGCCGCAGACCACTGATAGTAGAGATCCCCGACCGCCACGGAAACTCGGGCGTCACTGAGGCGATAAGCCGCTATGTGAGCGAGGCTGTCGGTATCAAGCTGTAATTGAAGCAAAGTCTATAAGATGAAATACGAATAGCAGGAAAGGCTTTGAATAATGGATAACAACGCAAAACTTGAACTGTTCAGACAGGAGATAAGCCGACAGGCTGAGGAGGACGCAGCTGCAAAGACCGCAGAGATGCGCCGCCGCAGAAAAGAGTCAGGCAAGACTAAGAACGAGCTTGCCGCTAAGGCTGAGCTGGACAGGATAAGAACTGAATTCAGCCGCGCGAACAGCGCTTTCAAGCGCGAAATGTCGCGCTGCGACTATGATCTGAAAAAATCGGTGCTGACGCACAGAAACGATCTTATCACAGGCTTTTTTGCCGAGACCGAGGAAAGACTAAGGAAATTCGTCGCATCCGATGAATATCCCGAATACCTCAGACGCTCGCTGGAAAAGATCCGTGCGTCAATTGCACTCGACAGCGCAACGCTAGTATACGCGAGAGCGTGCGATGTGGATATCGTGCGTACGCTCACAAGCTGCGAGGTAACAGCCGACAACAGCATAAAGCTCGGCGGACTGCGTGCGCTGTGCCGAAACAAGAATGTGCTGTGTGATGTTACGCTGGATATGGCACTCTCTGACGAAAAGCGCCTGTTCACCGAAAGATCCGAGCTGCACCTTTAATTCTCTGAAAGGAATGAAACCGATTGAATACTATTCATGCTATAAACGGCCCTGTCGTTAAGGTCGCCGCAGCAAAGGAATTCTCCATGCTGGAAATGGTCTACGTCGGCGAAAAGCGCCTTATCGGAGAGGTCATCGGCGTAAATAACGAGTTCACAACGATACAGGTATACGAGAACACCGCAGGTCTTAAGATAGGCGAGCCTGTGATACCCGCAGGAAGCCCCGTGTGCGCTACACTCGGTCCCGGTATAATCTCCAATATCTTCGACGGTATACAGCGTCCCCTGCGCGATATGACAAAGCAGAGCGGCGTGTTCGTTGCAGAGGGAAGCAGCATCCCCGCGCTCGACGAGGAACGAGAGTTTGATGTTACTGTTACCGCAAAGGTCGGCGATAAGCTCTCGGGCGGCGATATCTACTGCACCTGCCCCGAGACCGCGCTCATCACGCACAAGTGTATGGTGCCCCCGAACGTAAACGGCACAGTAAGCTTTGCCGCTGAAAACGGAAAGTACCGCGTAAACGACATTATCATAAAGCTCACCACCGACGACGGAACGGAAATTCCTCTCACAATGGTGCAGAAATGGGCTATCAAAAAGAGCAGACCCGTAACAAAGCGCCTGCCCGTAAGCAGACCGCTTATCACAGGTCAGCGTATCATCGATACCGTCTGCCCCATCGCAAAGGGCGGAACCGCGGCGATCCCGGGCGGCTTCGGTACGGGCAAGACTATGACCCAGCACCAGCTCGCAAAATGGTGCGACGCGGATATCATCGTGTACATCGGCTGCGGCGAGCGCGGCAATGAGATGACTCAGGTGCTTGAGGAGTTCTCCGAGCTTATCGACCCCAAGTCAGGCAGACCGCTCACCGACAGAACTGTCCTTATCGCAAACACCTCCAATATGCCTGTTGCGGCGCGTGAGGCTTCTATCTATACAGGCATCACCCTCGCGGAATACTACCGCGACATGGGCTATCACATCGCTATCATGGCTGACTCCACCTCGCGCTGGGCAGAGGCTCTGCGTGAGATATCGGGACGACTTGAGGAGATGCCCGCGGAGGAAGGCTTCCCCGCATATCTCCCCTCGCGTCTGTCCGACTTCTACGAGCGCGCAGGCTATGCCGAAACACTTTGCGGCGCAGAGGGCAGCGTTACCATAATCGGCGCTGTATCGCCGCAGGGCTCCGACTTCTCCGAGCCTGTAACACAGAATACAAAGCGCTTTGTGCGCTGCTTCTGGGCACTGGACAAGTCGCTGGCGTACGCACGTCACTACCCCGCTATCGACTGGAACAACAGCTACAGCGAATACCTGGACGATCTTGAGGATTTCTATACTGACAATGTAGGTGAAGACTTCATGAGACTTCGCCGCGAGATCGCAAATATCCTGCTTGAAGAAAGCAAACTCATGGAGATAGTAAAGCTGATCGGCGCGGATGTTCTCCCCGACGACCAAAAGCTCTCCATCGAGATAGCAAAGGTCGTGCGCGTAGGCTTCCTGCAGCAGAACGCATACCACAAGGATGACACCTATGTTCCGCTCGAAAAGCAGATGCTGATGATGAAGGCTATCGTGAAGCTGTATAATCTCTCGCTCATCGCAGTAAAGAGCGGCGTTCCGATATCCGACATAACAAAGCTTGGCTTCTTTGAAAAGCTTATTAAGATGAAATACGATATCCCCAACGACAGACCTGAAATGTTTGAGGAATACTATACCGAAATGGATAAGGCATTCCGCAAGCTTCATGTCTGAGGGTAAAGGAGTAGAAAATGAGCAGCTTACAACACATGGGGCTTAAGGATATAAACGGCCCTCTGGTTGCGCTTGAGGGCGTTTCGGGCGTAGCGTTCGATGAGATCGCGACAATACGTCTGGACGACGGCTCGGAGCGTATCGGCAGAGTCGTTGAGATGCAGGGCGACAAGGTAATACTTCAGGTGTTTGAGGGCACGACAGGTATCTCCCTCAACAACACAAGGACAGTATTCTCCGGCAGACCCCTTGAGATCCCCCTCGCGACCGAAATGCTCGGCAGAGTGTTCAGCGGCGCAGGAAAGCCTATCGACGGTCTGGGACCTGTGTTCCCCGAGAAGATGGGCGACGTAAACGGACGCGCACTGAATCCCGTAGCAAGACAGTACCC
>JAZQEQ010000308.1:0-4124 GCA_045539055.1 Oscillospiraceae bacterium
GGGGGAGGCGCAGCTGCAGCATCCTGTTCGGGCTGTTTCGGCTTTGCCATCTCCTCGCTGAGTGCCTTAGTTTTATTTATGATAGCTGCGACCTGCGGCGAAAGCTTTTCGTCAGGGATGGGAGCAAATTCCTGACCCATAGGCTGGCTTACAGGCTTTTTGACAGACTCTGCTATCGTACGCTTCGGAGCTTCTTCAGAAGCGGAGCTTCCAAGGCACATCCTGATAAGCGTCATTTCGGCAGATGTTTTGCGATGACGTGTCTTTCCTATGCTGTCTGCGCATTTCTGCAAAAGCTCAAGGCAGCGCAGTATATCTTCAAGGCTGTACATATCGCACAGGCGGGAAAGCTCGGGATATTCATCCGGCAGTGCGGAGATGAGCCCCTTGTCCTCGGGCACGGTCTTGCACAGCATAAGATCTCTGTAATGTCCGCTCAGCTCGTCGATGAGCCTTGCTAGATCTTTTGAGCCGTTGTAAAGCTGCTGCAGGAGATTAAGACAGCCAGAAAGATCTTTGTTTGCTATCATTTCCGCGAAAGCGAAAAGATGCTTGTTGTCGGCAACGCCTGCACAGGATCTTACAACATCGCAGGTTATTTCAGTTCCTGCGGTTATGCAGCGGTCTAGTATTGACAGCGCATCGCGCATACCGCCGTCCGAAAGGCGTGATATAAGCTCGGCAGCGTCGCGCTGGAGCGAGATACCCTCGGTCGTGGCAACATCCATAAGTCGGTCGGCACTGTCTGCGATATCTATCCTGCGAAATTCAAATCTCTGGCATCGTGACACTATCGTTGCAGGGACCTTATGCAGCTCGGTCGTTGCGAGTATGAAAACAACGTGTGCGGGAGGTTCTTCCAGCGTTTTCAGCAGTGCATTGAACGCTGCGGTGGACATCATGTGCACCTCGTCGATGATATATACGCGGTACTTGCAGCTTACGGGAGTATAAGCGACCTCATCACGAAGCATTCTGACGTCATTTACGCCGTTGTTGGAGGCCGCGTCCATCTCGGTTATATCGACAGCCGAGCCGCTCATTATCTCGCGGCAGGCTTCACATTCAAGACAAGGGCTTCCGTCTTTTGGCGAAAGGCAGTTTACTGCCATGGAAAGTATCTTTGCGCAAGTGGTCTTACCCGTACCGCGCGAGCCCGTGAACAGGTATGCATGGCCGTGCTTTCCACCCATTATCTGATTTTTCAGTGTGGTGGTGATATGGGGCTGAGAGATAACGTCGTCAAACGTTGACGGACGATACTTTCTGTACAGCGCAAGATACATATCAACACCTCCCGAAAATGAAATAAGCATACAAAAATAAATGCTCTCGATTATGAGAACAGGCTTGCTGCGGCACACAGTGAAATCCGCTTAATGCTGCTCGGTTCCCCGCCTGACATGGTTCACGGCACACCGTTGCACAGGGCCTGCCCCCATAAGCGAGAGCATTTACCTTATTATTATACTCTATAACGCAAAAAAAATCAAGTCCTTTTGTCAAAAAAACAGGCGGTTGATTTTTAGCCATCTATCTGCTATAATTTTAATGTGATCACCGCGGAAAGGAGCATATAGTCATGCGCGATTTTTTTCATTGTGATACATCTATCTATAAAAAGCGCCTGAAAACAGTGCTTGCTGCACTGCTTGCTCCGCTTATCGCTGTGTGCGTATTCTGCGCGGCGAATATCATCTTCAATCTGCGACCCGATGGTGACAAAGGTTTTGCTATGCTGATGGTCTGGATAGCGGTGGGATGTGTTGCGGCGGGAATGATATTCTGCTTTGCGGGAGCTTATATTGCAGACAGAAAGAGCCAGCGCCATGCAAGATACACCTATTTCGACATACTGCCGAAAGGCATGATATACAGCAGATATGCAGGTCAGCACTCGCTTTACGGCGAGCGTACCATTTATCGTCGTTTGTATTACATTCCGTTCTCCTCATTTAAAGAGGTCATCCGCGACCCGAAGCATTCGCCCATGGAGCTTCTGCTTTCGGGAGAGATACGCGAGTATTTCCTGCCGTCCGACCATCTTGGATATCACATTGATGAGGAAGGCGAGCTTCAGTTTGACAATCCCGAGCTTATGCAGCGGCATTTTGAGCTGCGCGAAAAGCTTGTGATCTCGCATGATTTCGGTAGGACAAAACAGCTTGAGCGATCAGTGCAGCACTATTTCGAGCAGTTCAGAAACGCGCCGCAGAAAAAGCAGTTCAATATAGCAGATCACATAGCAGTGAAGTCCAGAAAGCCGCTCCGTACATCAAACCCGATGCTCTCCGCACCGAGTTTTGATAGAAAATGGTAAGACCTCCGAAGATAGTGTTAATAGTAATAAAGAAGTATAACCCGTGAAGTAATTCTTCACGGGTTATTTAAATCTTACAGATAAATTGGGATTTGTCAAATTGTTCTTATCGGGAAAAACATATAATTCTTTCCATTCGATGGGCAAGTAAAATCATGGACAGCTCCAACCAATGAAATATTGTTTGCATCCATGTAGCTTAGCACTTCTGCAAAAGTATTTTCATTTTCGGTTTCTACGCAAATATATTCAAAACCCGGTATCGTCCATTTTGTCCATCCCAGGGGCGCTTCAGCATCATCAACACACTCTACACCAGCAAGATATAGTCCTTTGCTGAAGTTGTCTTCCCATGGCTTGTATGAATGTGAACAATCGGACATTGCGCCCCAAATACCAACTAAATTACCATTTTCATCTTTCTTGGCTAATGGCTGGACTTCATCGAAGTGAGAATTTGCATTCTCCCACAATTTTTGAATAAACTCTCGACCATCCAAGGTTGAGCCTTCTTTGCCGATTACAACGAAGGTTTCTTTTATACGCTTTTCTGTCTTCATGCTAAATCTCCAAATTCTTAATTACCGCTGAGTCAATTATAGCAAAATGTTCATATAAAATCAGTGCCAAAATCAACACAAAGCCACTTTTGATAACAATATCAAAAGTGGCTTATTGCTTCTATATGTCTATCGGACCTGCTTCGGGGCTTGTTTTTATTCATGTGAAGGGCGCTTTGAAACAGCGTCGATAGCGGCAGCAACTGCGATATTGATATCAACAGCGTTCTGACGGATGGACGCGTCAAGCTTTGAGAAGAGCTCTCCGTTGTGGGAGCTTACATATTTTGCAGGGAGCTTGTTCAGTGCGATAGCCTTCATATCATCAAAGCAGCGGTCACACTTGCAGCAGTTCTCGTTTTCGAGCATTGCCTCTATTCTTTCGGTAACAAAGGCTTCCATAACATTTATGATCGACATGATATATCCTCCCTGTCGGTGTTTATTTTGATAGTCTTATTTTATCGCAAAAACCCATATTTGTCAATACTTCATTATGATAATATCGGAAATTTTTCAAAAAGTGAGTATTTGCGCATGATTTCGGCACAATATGATAAAAGCAACAATTTCAAAGGAGCAATGCTATGAATATATCAAACCGCGAGTACAGCGAGCTTACCAAAAAGCGCTCGCCTAACTCGAAAATGTATAAGACCCTACCGAAAGCATTTCTTATCGGCGGCACTATCTGCACTTTCGGCGAGGGTCTGCTGAATCTCTATGCTTATCTTGGCCTAAGCGAGGAGCACGCCGCGGCAGTGACCTCGATGACGCTTATATTTTTAAGCGCACTGCTAACGGGCTTTGAGATATACGACAGGATCGCTCAGCACGGCGGTGCGGGAACTCTCGTTCCGATAACAGGCTTTGCAAACGCTGTCGTGTCGCCTGCGATAGACTTCAAATCCGAGGGCTATGTGCTGGGACTTGGCGCGAAGATGTTCGTTATTGCAGGTCCTGTTATCGTATACGGAGTTTCGGCGTCGGTGCTGTACGGTGTGATCTATTATATCGTCGGACTTTTTATGAATTAAGGGGGAGCTATGGGATATTGCTCAGGAAAAACGTTCAGATATGACAAGGCTTCGATAAAGAACTATGCTGCGGTAGTGGGCAAGGCTGAAAACGAGGGCCCTTACGGCGGCGAGTTTGACGAGGTCATCGACGACAACAAGGGCGGCACTGACACATGGGAGGAGGCGGAGGGTCTGTTTCAGAAAAAGGCGGTAGGGCATGTGCTG
>JAZQEQ010000309.1:0-6514 GCA_045539055.1 Oscillospiraceae bacterium
GTGGAGGCGCCACCCAGATTTGAACTGGGGATCAGGGTGTTGCAGACCCATGCCTTACCACTTGGCTATAGCGCCGAAATTGGAGCGGATTACGAGGCTCGAACTCGCTACCTCCACCTTGGCAAGGTGGCGCTCTACCAGATGAGCTAAATCCGCATTTGGTGCCTCCGGTCGGAATCGAACCAACGACACGAGGATTTTCAGTCCTCTGCTCTACCAACTGAGCTACAGAGGCACAACCGCTTTAAAAGCGATTGGCGACCCGGATGGGACTCGAACCCACGACCTCCGCCGTGACAGGGCGGCGTTCTAACCAACTGAACTACCGGGCCATGTGGTGGGAGTTACAGGGCTCGAACCTGTGACCCTCTGCTTGTAAGGCAGATGCTCTCCCAGCTGAGCTAAACTCCCATCATGACTGTCATTCACTCAGGATTTTTTGTTCCCTCGTTCCTGACGACTTTTATATTATACATGTTTGCAACCGATTTGTCAAGCGTTTTTTTAAAAAAATTTTAAAATTATTTTTCTTTGAGCAATTCCAACATTTCATCTGTTGAAAACTCGTACTTTTTATTGCAAAAATGACAACAAACCTCTGTTTTTTCTTCTTCAGCGGCTAGTTTCTCTATCTCTTCCCTGCCCATGCTGATAAGAACTCTTTCGGTCCTTTCTCTTGAGCAGTCGCAATGATAAACAGCCTCCCAGCTATCCAACACCTCTGCATTAAGGCCCTCAAGCGCCATCATAGCATATTCCTCAGGCTGCATACCCTTTGCGAGCATTGCCGAGATAGATTCCATTGTGCCGAGATTACGCTCGATAACATCTACCGCTGTGTCCACTACAGGCGGTACAAGCTGTACCATATAACCTCCCGCTGCCTTTACAGTGGCATCATCATTAAACACGATGCCGAGTGCACAGACGGTAGGTATCTGCTCACTTATGGAATAGTATGCCGTGATATCCTCCGCAATATTCCCCGAAACGAGAGGAATTTGACCAACATACGGCTCTTTCAGTCCCATATCCTTTACAACAGTGAGAAAACCATCCCTGCCGACGCAGCCTGCAACGTCAAGTCCACCATCCTCTCTGAGAGGAATGTTCACCTGATCATCGCCGGCACAGCACTTTACATTGCCCCAGTTATCTGCAACTACCATAAGAGTGCCTGCCGGACCGCCGCCGTTTACTCGCAACGTCAGCGTATCGCCGTCGCTTTTAAGCATTGCACCCATTATCGAGCCTGCCGTTACCATTCGGCCAAGTGCCGCCGTTACAACAGGTGTGCATTTATGAAGCTTCTGAAGCTCCCTCACCATATCGGTGGAATCTATTGCCGAGCATAATACACTGCCGTCCTCTGACAGTGTTCTTACTATCTTTCCCATCGCTGTATCTCCATTATATGTTTTTATTATTTTTTTGTGAATACCTTACTATAATAGCACAGTTTGAATTTATTTGCAAGCCTCAGCCACTTAAATCCGCTTTTCCATTACAAAGCATTCATCTTCGTTATTGATAATAGTTTTATATAACCTAACAAAACCGAATTTCTCATACATCTTTTCATGGCTCACTGTGCACAGATACACCTTTTCTATACCATCCGCCTGCGCACTGTTAAACAAATGTTCAACCATAGCTTTTGCAATACCCTTGCCTCTGTATCTTTCATCGACAAAAAGGAAATCCAGCCAAGGAGTAAGTGTCGTTTCTTCAACACAGCTTTCTTTTATCAAAGCTGCAAAGCCTATTATTTTTCCTTCGTCATACGCAGCTACTGCTTTTTCGGTGCTGTCAAATGAATTATCTTCTAGACATTCGGCAAAATATGTACCCGTTCCCTGCCATGAACATTCCCTTGCATATTTGATAAGCGCTTCACGTTCACTATTATTATCAATAGTTATGATCTGTCGTATATCCATTTCATCACCTCAACAATAGCATTATTTTAGCACAAGGACCTTTCAATGTCAACAAAAACCGCCTGTGTAGCCACAAGCGGTTTAAGTATTAACGTTTTCTAGCAACGAACATCAGCTTTTCGCTGGTTTCTGTCGGGTGGTCAAGCGTCAGGTACTCGTACACATTCAGCACCTCGAAGCCCGCGCGCTGAAGCATCGACATATACTGCTCCTGTGGTAGTGCGATCTCGCGAAAGCTCTCATAGCCTCTGTCATAGCTGCCATCGTCGTTTTCATAGAACAGATCAAGCTCTATGCCAACACTGTCGTCCTCGGGCGAATATTTGTTCTGCCATGCGCAGTACGCGCCATCTACATCATATATAAATGTGTTTTCAGCTAGAACATGGCGATGCTTGTACACAGTATTCACATCAAACAGGAACAGACCGCCCTTGTTCAGATTCTGCGCAGTCCTCAAAAAGCAGCGCCCGATGTCCTCAGCACTGTCAAGGTGGTTGATGCTGTCAAGCGTAGATACTGCGATATCGACTGCGCCGTAAAGATCTGTCTCCGTCATGCTCTGACAGATATACTGTATATTATTATCATTAAGCTTTGATACCGCGATGCTCAGCATCTCGGGTGAAGCATCGGAAGCAATGATATCATAGCCAAGTGCCGCAAGCCTCATAGTAAGGTTTCCCGTACCGCAGCCCATATCGAGCATCAGATTTCCTGTCACGCCGCAGCTTTTTATTATTCCGTCATAATATGCCGCGATCTCGTCGTACGGAACATTTTCCGTCAGCAGGTCATACACACTTGCAAACTCTCCGTAGCCTGCCATATTACTTATCCTTATTAAGGCGATCGAATACGATCTTGTAACCGCCTGCCGCCTGATAGTTGAGGGTCTTGTTTACGCGGCTGATGGTAGCGGTGCTTGCGCCTGTCTTCTTTACTATCTCGTTATAAACGCAGTCCTCTGTCAGCAGCTTTGCAACGTGAAGGCGCTGCGAGATAGCCTTGAGCTCCTGAGGAGTGCAGAGATCCTCGAAGAATGCATAGCACTCGTCTACAGACTCCAGTGTGAGCATTGCCTTAAACAGATAATCCATATTTTCGTCTTTGATCATTAGTATAGTACCTCCATAGTTTTTCACTGTCGTACTTTAAATTGTGATTATGCTGTTTTATATTTTACCATAATAAAGTGAAAAAGTCAATAGGTATTTACCCACACTTATATGTATTTATTCCATCGCCATACGATAGCCTACTCCCGACACTGTCATGATATATCTCGGGTGGGCGGTATCACTTTCTATCTTGCGGCGGATATTCGCCATATTTACGCGAAGTATCTGGTTGTCCATCTGTACATTAGGACCCCATAGCTGGGTCATGAGGTATTCGTATGTGATGACTCTGCCCGCATTCTTTCCAAGCAACGCTACCATTTTGAATTCGTTCTGAGTCAAATGCGCATCCTCGCCCGAAATAAAAACACGGTACTGATCATAGTCTATCAGAAGACTTCCTACCGTAAGCTTGTTGGATCTTATATTTTCGGCATTGCTGCCGTCGTGGATAGAATTTCGCAGCACCACCCTTATCCTTGAAAGCAGCTCCGAAATGCTGAACGGCTTCAGTATAAAGTCATCCGCACCGTTATCCAGCGCATCCGTCATAAATTGCACATCCTCGGAGGTGCTCATTACTATCACAGGTGCCTGTGACCAACCATGCAGCTCCTTTACAAAAGAAACGCTATCAACATCGGGCAATGCGAGATCCAGCAGGACCAGATCGGGACAGTGCGATTCAGCCATCTCCTTTGCTTCTTTCCCCGTGTAGGCGATTATCACATCATAACCGTCACTTTCAAGCCTCAGCTTCATAGCCTCGCTCACGCTTATACTTTGTTGTACCATCAATATTTTTCTCTTTATAGCCATTTTCCCTGCGTCCAATCATATTATTTGTCAAGATGCAAGTTATATTGTATCACAAATCGTGGCAAAGAAGCGTTAATTTTCCGCCAAAGCGACACGATTTGTCGATGTTTTTCGACACCCCCATAACTTAAAGCAAAACAGACTGTTTTGTGCAGAATAACCGCATTTTTTCGTTATTTTCCCGAAGTACGAGCCATAAACTGTAATAAAAACCGAAAGGAATTACAGATGGAGACAATAAACTCAATAAACAACATCGTATGGGGAATGCCTACTCTTATACTGATGCTTTCAGCCGGGATACTTTTCAGCACTGGAACGGGGTTCTTTCAGCTTCGGCATATCGGACACTGGCTGAAAAGCACCGTTTTTTCCAAAAGCAGTAGCAAAACCGCCGACAAAAGCTCTGTATCGCAGTTTCAGGCAATGTCCTCTGCGCTCGCCGCAACACTCGGTACAGGCAATATCGCAGGAGTATCCTCTGCTCTCGCCGCGGGTGGTGCGGGAGCAGTGTTCTGGATGTGGATATCGGCACTGCTTGGCACGATGACAGGCTTTGCCGAAAACGTGCTCGGAATATACTACCGCCGAAAAAACAAAAACGGCGAATGGCAGGGCGGCGCAATGTGCTACATAAGCAACGGGCTTTCGGAGATAAGCTTCACTACAAGGCTAGCAAAGCCGCTGGCTGTGATTTTTGCCGCACTATGCGTATTATCCGCTTTCGGCATGGGAAACATGGCGCAGATGAACTCCGCCGCCGGTGTGCTTCAGACCAATTTCGGGATACCTCCGCTTGTAACAGGGCTTGTTCTGTGCGTACCTGCGACATTTATAGTATTCGGCGGAATAAAACGTGTCGGCAGCATCACAGCCAAAATAGTACCGTTCATGTCAGGCTTTTACATCCTCGGCGCGATCTGGATAATGGCAGAAAACATAGGTCAGCTTCCCACTGTGATTGGCTCGGTAATTGAGGGGGCATTCGGAATTGACGCAGTGAGCGGAGGAATCAGCGGCTACATAATTAAGCAGGCTGTTTCTATGGGCTTTCGGCGCGGAGTTTTCTCGAACGAGGCAGGTCTCGGAACTTCTGTCGCAGCTCACGCTGCCGCAGATGTCACTGAACCGTGCGTACAAGGAATGTGGAGCATCTTTGAGGTGTTCTTTGACACGATAATAATGTGCTCACTTACCGCTGCAATACTACTCGCAAGTCCGTGTACCGCTCCTACTGCTGAGGAGGCATTCAGAAGCATTTCGCTTACACCGCAGTATTTCAGGCTGACAGAGGACGAGAGTATAATAACAGGCGGCACTCCGATGCTCATCATCGAAGATGGCGGAAGCCTCACGGAGCTTCGTACGGTATACGGCACGGGCTTTGACGCTTTAATATCAGACGGCGGCACTACCTTTTCCAATATCATGTCCGTAACAGGCATACAATCTGTAAACGAAAACGGAGAGCCAAGATTTCTTGACCGCGAAAAGTCCGTTCCCCTTATAGAGGATATAGAGATATCAGAGGTGACAGGCGCGCAGCTTGCGACTTATGCTTTTTCCCAGACTTTTGGCAGTGCCGCAGGAAAGCTGCTTGCTGTCGCAGTTCTGCTGTTTGCTTTTTCCACCGTCATCGGATGGAGCTGCTTCGGCTCAGGCGCGGCGGTGTTCCTATTCGGAGATAAAGCCAAAACACCGTTCCGTGTGGTTTTTATTGCACTTACAGTAGTGGGAGCGGTATTGGATTTCTCGGCAGTCTGGGGATTGTGCGATATATTCAACGGGCTTATGGCTATTCCTAACCTCATAGCACTGTTTCTGCTGTCGCCCAAGGTGTTTGCAATTACCAAAAACTACTGCCGCAGAACATTCAGAAAGGAGGATATCGATCCTATGGTATCCAACTGGAAGGACGATACATAATTTATTACCAGTTTTCATCGACACCAGCGTTAAGATTTCGACAAGGAACGAGCAGACTCGCCTGTTTTTTCGGTACCCGAACAACCGCGAAATGCGATCGTTATCGCATTTGTCGGGGTTTTGGCGCATTTACAGAGAATTGGAAAATCCTTGAAATATTTTCCAAAAAGCACTTGAAATTTAATCCAGTATATGGTAATATGGGATTGTAAAAAATACATTGGAGGTACAAAAATGACGAATCAGATCAAAGTTTTAATCGGAAATGATACCGCTGACTGCGGTATGGCATGGGCAGGGGCAATGAAAGCCGCAGGTATGTACGCTATAACGCGCCGCTGTGACGGAAACTCGGTGCTTAACTCTATAAAGAGCGAAGCTCCCGATGTTGCGATACTTGAGGAAAAGATGCCGTTCTGCGATGCCATTGAGGTCATCCGCCGACTGAAGCTTGAAAAGAAATACGTTCCCTCGGTGATAATAGTTACCAATGTCACCAATCCCCAGCTCGAGCGTGAGGCTATGAATGTCGGTGCTGCCTGCGTGCTGGTAAAGCCTGTTGACCCGCAGTTTCTGACGACTAAGGTATCGCAGCTGTGCGGCTTCGAGAGTGAGCCTACCGCAGTTCCAGATGAAACAGACCTTGAATGTGCTGTAACCGAGATCATCCATCAGGTGGGAATACCTGCGCACATCAAGGGCTACCAG
>JAZQEQ010000310.1:0-6953 GCA_045539055.1 Oscillospiraceae bacterium
GTATGCCGCCGAATACGCCATGATAAGCAGAGCGTTATCATACAGCATTTTCTCAAAGTGGGGCGCAAGGAAATACTTGTCCGTGGAGTATCTCGAAAAACCGCCGCCGATGTGGTCGAAAATGCCGCCCTTACGCATTTGCAGGAGTGTTTTTTCGACCATCTGCATGACACTGTTATTTGTATCCTGCTTTGCATATAGTATCAGAAACAGAAGATTGTGAGGAGTTGGGAATTTCGGCGCATTCCCGAAACCGCCGTTGATACTGTCAAAGCTTGTGCGAAAATACTGCACAGCAACCTCAGCTAAATTTTCATTGTTTCTCTCCGAGTTTAAGGATTCAGCTTTCTTCAGATGAGCAATGACCTCCTCTGCCGATTCCAGAAGCTGTGATCTCTTGCTGTTCCATATCTCTGCGATATTCCGAAGCAGGTCGGAAAATCCGAGTACGCCATAGCGCGACTTCACGGGGAAATATGTGCCGGCAAAGAAAGGCTTCTTGTCCCAGGTCATGAAAATGCTCGTGGGCCAGCCGCCGCTCCCTGTGAATGCCTGACACACTGCCATATAAACGCTGTCGATGTCGGGGCGTTCCTCACGGTCGACCTTGATGGAGATAAAGTGGTTGTTGAGAATTTCCGCCGTTTTCTCGTCCTCAAAACTCTCATGCGCCATGACATGACACCAGTGACAGGTGCTGTATCCGATGCTCAGGAATATAGGCTTGTTTTCGGATCTTGCTCTTTCAAACGCCTCCTCGCACCACGGATACCAGTTCACGGGATTTTCTGCGTGCTGAAGCAGATAGGGACTTGTGGAATGTTTTAATTGATTACTCATAGTATCCTCCTGTTTTTCAATTACTTTGTAAAGGCAAGACGATTTGCTTCAAGATATTTTCGTGCAGTTTCAGCTCGTGATAGATCAGTTCATCCTATCCGAAACGCCGCCCGATATTTTTCGGACGGCGTTGGTTCTTTTAAATTCTACAAATCCGCAGCGGTCAGGTCATTGCCCTTGAATGGATTTGATATTCTCTACATACTGCCGCATTTCCGCTTTGGACGAAACATTATGTGTACCGCTGATGATCTCCTGTTTCTTCTCTTCGGAGAGCAATGCGAATTTCTGCATGGCTTCGGGATTCATTGCAAGAGCCATGGCAAGTCCTACGGGCATTTCGTTTTTCTCCATATTTACCTCAGCTGAAAGAAGGCGGGTTGACATCTGTTTTCGGAAACGGAGTGTTGGCAGGCGACGGCTCGGACATACTGAAATACATCCTTGCTGCCTTCGTTGTGCCAAAATCACGGTTAGAGCCACTGCTCTGTACCTTATTGAATGCCTCACGGAACATTGCATTGTGAGCTTCCTCGCGGTTCAGCAGGAAATCAATTGTCTCACGAACCTTTTTGTCCTCGATCTGACGATAGAGATACTCATACACGACCTTTGCTCTCTGTTCTGATGCGATGTTGGAAAGCAGATCGGCACAGAGATCACCCGTCACCGAAACATAGTCCCCCGTCCATGAATAGCCTGAAGCATTGATAAGTCCGGGATTCAAACCCATCAGCACATGGGTCTGTATCTCTCCTGACGGCACTGCGGCAGCGTCCACATCATGACCGTTGAGCATATTAATGGTCTGAGCCACCATCTCCATGTGACCAAGCTCTTCAGCGGCAATATCAAGGAATAAGTCCTTGATCTCGGGATCCTTGATACGGAAGCTCTGGGACATATACTGCATGGCGGCTTTCAGCTCACCATTTGCACCGCCCAGCTGCTCCTGCAGCAGTGCTGCATACTGCGGATTAGGCTTTTCCACCGCTACGGGATGGAAAAGCAATTTTTCATGTTTGAACATAGAATCGACCTTCCTTTCGGGATCAGTAATGCAATAGCAGGATTGAATATATGTGGTATTATGCCCACAAAATTTCAGTTTATTCTGATCATATCGATGCTGTCGATAGGTAAATATGTCGGCTGTAATATTGAGATCCACTCGGAGATATGCTACAATGCTCACGGTTCACATTAATTGAAAGGAATGAAGATCATGTCCACATCTCCCGACCTCACCCAAGCGGTTAAACCGCGATTTGGCAATATAAAATGATTTCAGTTATATATTATCTCCATGTAGCTATATAAGCTACCCGATTAATTATCGGATCATAGAACGTTCCCCTGAGTGTAATAGCTCAGGGGATTTTCCTGTTTATGGAGGTAAACATGGCACAAAAGTTCAACAACCAGCACTACTGCACCAAAGGTATCTCGGAGCGGCTCCCAATCACAACGCAGGCTATCTTGTGGGAACTTATCCAGTCAATGGAGGTCGAGGAGCAGGACTATCTTCAGGTATTCACACTCTCTGTCGAGAACGGACAGCAGAAAATCGTTCATGAGCAGGAGTGTCCCGAATACTCAAAGGAGCATCTGTTTCCCAGCACTGATCCCACCACAGGTAAGATCTTCGTCATCGATGACGAGACCCATTCCACCATGCTTTTTGCTGAAGAATATTAAGGAGGAATTACTATGCAAAACGATATTATTTTCTGCGACCGCTGCGGATGCGAACTCACGAGAGATTCTGCACACTATTTTGAGGGCGAATACTTTTGCTCGGAATGTCTTGACGATGCAACGGTCGTCTGTAATCACTGTGGCGAACGAATCTGGGCTGACGATAATAACAGTACGGACTCATTTCCGCTCTGTCAGAGATGCTACGATAATCATTACACCACTTGCGAAGATTGCGGCAGAGTAATTCACTATGATGACTGCAATTATCTTTATGACGATGATGACATCGCCTACTGTGATGATTGCTACCATCGTCATAACAACGGCCCTATCCGCGACTACAGCTACAAGCCTGATCCCGAGTTCTTCGGTGAAGGTTCACGCTACTTCGGCGTTGAGCTTGAGATAGATGAGGGCGGCAAGATTGGCGAGAATGCAGAAAAGCTCATAGACCTTACAAACGTACTCAACGAGCATATCTATATCAAATCGGACGGCAGTCTGAATGATGGTATGGAGATAGTTACACATCCTATGACACTCGACTATCATCGTTCAGATATGCCGTGGGAGAGGCTCTGCGGCAAGGCAATCCACATGCGCTACAAGAGCCACAAAACAACCACCTGTGGACTTCACATCCACGTTAATCGAACAGCCTTTGGCGAGACCCGAGAGGAGCAGGACGAAGCTATCTCTCGGGTTTTGTATTTTGTGGAACACCACTGGGCAGAGCTGCTGAAATTCAGCCGCCGCACTGAGTACGCAATGAACAAATGGGCGGCTCGCTACGGCTACAAGCACGACCCGAAAGAGATTATGGAGAGCGCCAAGAAGGGCGGCAATGGTCGCTATGCCTGCGTAAACATCACTAACTGGAATACAATCGAGTTCAGAATGTTCCGTGGTACTTTAAAGGCTAATACCATAATCGCAACGCTTGAACTCGTTGACAAAGTATGCGACCTTGCACTCTACCTGACGGATAAAGAGATCGCAAATGTCAGCTGGACGACCTTTGTTAAGACCCTCGATGCTGTTAAGCACAAGGAGCTGATAACCTATCTCAAGGAGCGTCAGCTGTACGTGAACGAGCCTGTTGATTATATGGAGGATGATTAATATGTGTGCTATTTTCGGTTTAATTGATTACAAAAACTACTTCACTAAACACCAACGCGAGAAGGTGCTGAAAGTTCTCTCAAAGGAGTGCGAGGTCAGAGGTACTGATGCTACTGGCTTCGCCTACATACATGATGGTAAGCTGTCTATATTCAAGCGCCCCCTTGCCGCTCATAAGGTGAAACTTCGCCTTCCCTTTGAGAGTAATATCATCATGGGGCATACCCGTATGGCTACGCAGGGCAATAAGTTTGAGAACTACAACAATCACCCGTTTTCGGGAATGTGTGGCTCAATCCCGTTCGCCCTCGCCCACAACGGAGTGCTTCATAATGACGAGAAGCTCCGCAAAGATCTCAAGTTACCTGCAACGAAGATTGCGACAGATAGCTACATAGCCGTACAGTTGCTTGAACAGAAAGAGTCCCTCGATTTCGATGCCATCGCACAGATGGCTGAACAGCTTGAGGGGTCTTTTACTATTACAGTGCTTGATGTAGATCACAATATATATTTCATAAAGGGCGACAATCCGCTCGCGCTCTATCACTTTGAGCGTGAAGGTTTCTATATCTACGCCAGCACTGCGGCTATTCTGGATTGTGCGCTGATTACACTCGGATTGGTGACTAAGTTCTACACCGAGATTGACGCTAAGTGCGGCGATATAATCCGTATTGCTCCCGATGGAGAACTTACTTCAGCTAAGTTCAATACAGCAAAGCTTGACGCCCTTGACTACTATTACAGCTACCGTCCTTATTGGTGGACGCACGCCGAACCCGAAGACTATGCCGAATGGTTTGAGAGCGCCGCTGTCAAGGAGTTGAAGCAGTTTGCAAGCTATATCGGAGTGTCCGAGAAAGATATAGACCTTTTGCTCGAATACGGCTACACTGTCGATGATGTGGAGGATCTTCTCTATATTCCCGAAGGCGTTGTAACTGCCGTTGAGGAAATCCTCTGCGAATATTCCTATTGCGGGGGTGAGTGGTAATGCGGAACTTCGTGTTCGGCTACGCCCGAGTCTCGACCGAACAGCAGAATCTTGACCGTCAGATAGATATGCTCAAAACATACGGCGTTGACCACATCTACAACGAGAAAATGACAGGCACCAAGCGTAATCGCCCCGAGCTTGAAAAACTCCTGGAACGTCTGACTGAGGGGGACACCGTAGTCGTGGAGTCCCTCTCCCGTCTTGGAAGAAGCACGAAAGACCTCATCTGGCTTATGGAGACATTTAACGGTCGTGGAGTCAATCTCGTTTCGCTGAAAGAATCCATAGATACTACTTCAAGTACAGGCAAACTCCTGTTCACTCTGATGTCTGCACTGGCACAATTTGAGCGTGATGTGTTGGCTGACAGGACGAAAGAAGGTCTTGCCGCTGCTAGAGCAAGAGGACGTAAGGGTGGGAGACCTGCTGCTGATAAAGAAGCTGTCCGAAAGGCTGTCAGACTTTACAATACAGGCGAATATACCATTAGAGAGATTACAGATTTAACAGGTGTCAGAAAGACTACGCTTTATAAAAACCTTCACAATTGAAAAGAATCAACCAACCTGCTTTTTCATAGCAGGTTGGTTTTTCGTAGTCTTCTATATGCGTTAGCTTTATGATTCTTTTGCTTCATTATATTCGTTTTTTTTAGTCCGTACTATCTCATATCGATGACTAATTATATATAGTGAAATTAGAGAAATCTTAAATGCAAATTGTATTTGTTCTTTCTTTTGGTAGGCTTTACCATGAATACAATCATTTCTAATATTCAGACCATTTTCACCAAACATACAAAAATGTACAAAAAACAAATCAGCTACATTTATGAGAGTACCGTTAATATTATATACTTCTGAAATCAGCTGATTCAGTATGCTGTGAGGCTCTTTTAATCTATGATACTTATCTTTAGATTCGCATACTGGTACTATATCGAATAATCCGCCAAGATCACGTATTTTATTTTCCAAAACAGGAAAAAGCTGTGTTAGATGTGCCAATGTAGCAACTTCGGAATAATCGATAAATTCATAATTAGGATTTAGTTTTATTACTATATCATATAATGGTTTTATATCATTAAGAATGGCTACCCACATACATAACCCGGATTTAATTGTACTATAAATAGACTGTGTAAATTTTACAGGTTCAAATGGATTCAATAATTTGTAACCTTGCTTTTGAATCTGTTTATTAACTTCTTCCAAATAGAAAAGGTCTATAGGATGCTTTTCATCCATTTTATGAAAGGGTTCATAAGGATAATCTTCATCTATTATTATTGTAGAACATAATGCAGAAAAAGGATTACTAGATATATTGCACATACAATCGATAAGATCTGAATCAAGCAATTTTGTAGTTTTGAGTGCGAAATAATAAGGATTTTCAATTATTCCTGACATATACCCTTTTTCCTCTTCGTTAGAAACAATTATAGGTTCCGTTGATATTGTGTGCATATTATTGTTGCAAATATAGTAATACTTGTTTTGCCATTGCTGTCTAAGCCGTAGAATCTCATTACTAACATTACTACATATTACATTTTTATTATTCTTAATTTTTAACAGAAACAAAAAGTATTCAAGAAACAGAGTTGCTACAATCGACGTGTCAACATCGATTATCTTTGAAAAAACAACTGATAATTTCTGGAAATGAGATTCCTCTATAAAACTATGAAACTTGGTGTCACTAATAAAACGAATAAATTCATAGTTAGTTGTTATTTTTTCAATTTGATTAAGCTCATTACATATAATCTCGTTGAGCTTATTCCTTATTGCTTTGTGAATTAATACATTTTTGTCTTTGAGTTGAAATAATAGATAGAAATACTCACAATCAAATATCTTTTCTAAAACGAAATTAAATTTAGAATAACATTCTTTTTTGTTTTCAGTGATTATATTGTGACTTATGAATGATATTGCAAATTCCAAACTTGAACATGAGATATCATCGATGTTGTCCTTGTTTAAATTTAACGCAAAATTATAGAGCAATTCGAAGTGTTTAATTATAGTTTCTGGCGAAGGTGTTATTTTATATAATCCATATTTAATTGATTCTGTAATAAATGTAACTGATTCATGGTTATAGTATTCGGTGATGTGGTCTAATACTGTTTCAGTCCATAATTCATATTGTGGATTATGATAAACTCCTTTTGAATAAATTGGCAATAACTTATCATCTCTGTATGTCATAGCCAGCATTTGTAACAGTTGATCTTCTTCCCATGTATGTATATCATAATAGCTAATTATGTTGGATG